>JAEXUU010000494.1 GCA_023452965.1 Pseudomonadota bacterium
GCCGAGAGCAGGGCCGAGCGCACCATCGCCTCGCGCATCACGGCGCGCGCATCGAGCGGCCGCGGCGAGCGCGCATTGATGTCCATCAGCCCGGTCAGCAGTTCCTGGTCGAGCGACCCCCAATTGGCGCCGATGCGCACGCTCTTGCCGTGCCGGATCGCGAGTTCGACGATCTGGCCGAACTGCCTGTCCTTCTTGTCCTTGAAGCCGACATTGCCGGGGTTGATCCGGTACTTCGCCAGCGCCTGCGCGCAGGCCGGATGATCGGCGAGCAGCTTGTGGCCGATATAGTGGAAATCGCCGATCAGCGGCACGTCGATGCCGAGAATGTCGAGCCGTTCACGGATGTGCGGCACCGCCGCCGCCGCCTCGTCGCGGTCGACCGTAATGCGCACGAGCTCGGAGCCCGCCCGCGCCAGCGCCGCGACCTGGCCGACGGTCGCCGCGATGTCGGCAGTGTCGGTATTGGTCATCGACTGCACGACGATCGGCGCGCCGCCGCCGACCTTGACATGCCCGACCATGACCGGGACCGTGCCCGCCCGGGATGCGGGTGCGGCTTGCGGACCTTCAGGCAGGCAGATCTGTAGCGGCTCGGTCATGAAAGAGGTCCGGATTTCAGGGCCGGTAACGGTTCGCACCGGCTGAACTGCGCCCTTGCGGGGAGATCGTCAAGCCGCCTCGGCATTTCGGCAGTGCTCGCAGCGCCCGACGATCTCGACCACCTGATACGAGGTCTTGAACTGCCTGGCCTGCGCCATGCCGCGAATCGCGCTGCGCATCGCCGGCGAGGCATCCTCGTCGACCCCCCCGCAGACCTCGCAGATCAGGAAGGCGACGGCCTCGTCGGCGCCATGCCCGTGCGGGCAGGCGATGAAGGCGTTGCGCGAGCTCAGCCGGTGGACGAAGCCCTGCTCGACCAGGAAGTCGAGGGCGCGGTAGATCGAGATCGGCGCCAGCCGCCGTCCGCCAGGCGGGGAAATGCGATCGGCGAGATCATAGGCTCCGACCGGCCGGTGATCGGCATAGAGCGCCTCCAGCGTCTTGCGCCGGATCGGCGTCAGCCTGAGGCCGCGCTCGCTGCAGACGGCTTCGGCCCGCGCCAGCCCGGCCTCCGCCTGATCGGCATGGTCATGGGCGTGCTGGCACAGCCCGTGACCATGGTCGTGCAGATGGCGATGGTCGTCGCCATGGTGGTGCGCGTCTGGCTGCATTTTCGTCATGTTGCGTTGCAATATCACATCGGGCAGCGTTGGGCGACCGCAGCCGCCCCGGCTGGCGCGGCCGCCCGCACCGCCTGTAAGCTAAGCAATTCCCCGCAGAATGTCAGGAGCTGCCCGCAATGTTCCTCAAAGACCGCACCGCGCTCGTCACCGGCTCCACCTCCGGCATCGGCCTCGCCTACGCCCGCGCGCTCGCCGCCGAAGGTGCCAATGTCGTGATCAACGGTTTCGGCGATGCCGACGCGATCGAGAAGGAACGAGCGGGCATCGAGGCCGAGTTCAAGGTCAAGGCGCGCTACTCGGCC
This sequence comes from Pseudomonadota bacterium, assembly GCA_023452965.1. Next base: position 1,529 of record JAEXUU010000494.1, read on the forward strand.
GCCAACATGATGAAGCCTGACGAGATCGCAGCCATGGTCGCCGAGGCCGAAAAGGAATTCGGAGCCATCGACATCCTCGTCAACAATGCCGGCATCCAGCATGTCGCGCCGGTCGACGAGTTCCCGCTCGAAAAATGGGACCAGATCATCGCGATCAACCTGTCCTCGGCCTTCCACGCCACCCGCGCCGCCCTGCCGAAGATGAAGGCGAAGGGCTGGGGCCGGATCATCAACACCGCTTCCGCCCACGCCTTCGTCGCCTCGCCGTTCAAGTCCGCCTATGTCGCCGCCAAGCACGGCATTGCCGGCTTCACCAAGACGGTGGCGCTCGAGGTCGCGACCCATGGCATCACCGTCAACGCGATCGCCCCCGGCTATGTCTGGACGCCTTTGGTCGAGAAGCAGATCCCCGACACGATGAAGGCCCGCAATCTCACCAAGGAGCAGGTCATCAACGACGTGCTGTTGCTCGCCCAGCCGACCAAGCAATTCGTCACCGTCGAACAGGTTGCGGCGCTCGCCATCTTCCTGTGCACCGACGCGGCGAAGTCGATCACCGGCACGACCCTGCCGATGGACGGCGGCTGGACCGCCGCGTGACCGGCCGCAAGCAGCGCCGCGTCCCGCAGGTCAAAGGCCTCGCCGGGCCGAAGGCGGAGAAGTCGGTCAACCTCGCTTTGCAAGGTGGCGGCGCCCATGGCGCCTTCACCTGGGGTGTGCTCGACGCGATCCTCGCCGACGGCCGGCTCGCGATCGAGGCGATGACCGGCGCCAGCGCCGGGGCGATGAATGCCGTCGTCCTGGCAGAGGGCTGGCTCGATGGCGGCGCCGACGGCGCTCGCACGGCGCTGGAGAATTTCTGGCGCCGGATCAGCGTCGACGGCAAATATGGTGGCTCCGAGCGCTCGCTGATCGACACCATGCTCGGCGCCTGGAGCAATGGCCACCCGCCCGGCCTGATCTGGTTCGAGATGTTCTCGAAGATGGCGAGCCCCTATGACGTCAACCCGCTCAACATCAACCCACTGCGCGGCGTCATTGCGGACCTGATCGACTTCGACAAGGTGCGCGGCTGCGCCGACGTCAACCTGTTCATTGCCGCGACCAATGTCCGCACCGGCAAGATCAGGGTCTTCACCCGCCAGGAACTCACCGCCGACCATCTGATGGCCTCGGCCTGCCTGCCGATGCTGTTCCAGGCCGTCGAGATCGACGGACAGGCCTATTGGGACGGCGGCTATATGGGCAATCCG
>JAEXUU010000502.1 GCA_023452965.1 Pseudomonadota bacterium
GCCGAGAGCAGGCCGGAGAAGGGATGCAGCAGCACGGTCTTGATGCCGAGCGCATCCGCGACGAGGCAGGCATGCTGGCCGCCCGCGCCGCCGAAGGAATTCAGCGCATAGCGGGTGATGTCGTAGCCGCGCTGCACCGAGATCTTCTTGATCGCCTCGGCCATGTTGGCGACGGCGATCTGGATGAAGCCGTCAGCGACCTCCTCGGGGCTGCGCCCGTCGCCGACCTCGGCCGCCAGCACCGCGAACTTGTTGCGAACGATGCCGACATCGAGCGGCTCGCTCTGGTCAGGCCCGAAGATCGCCGGGAAATAGGACGGGATCAGCTTGCCGACCATGACATTCGCGTCGGTCACCGCAAGCGGCCCGCCACGGCGTTAGGCGGCCGGGCCCGGATTGGCGCCGGCCGAATCGGGCCCGACGCGGAAGCGCCGTCCGTCGAAATGCAGGATCGAGCCGCCGCCGGCCGCGACCGTATGGAGCAGCATCATCGGCGCGCGCATGCGCACGCCGGCAACCTCGGTCTCGAAGGCGCGCTCATACTCGCCGTCGAAATGGGCGACGTCGGTCGAGGTGCCGCCCATGTCGAAGCCGATCACCTTGTCGAAGCCGGCCGAGCGGCCGGTCTCGGCGAGGCCGACGACGCCGCCGGCCGGGCCGGACAGGATCGCGTCCTTGCCCTGGAAGAGCTCGGCGGCGGTGAGCCCGCCCGAGGACATCATGAACATCAGCCGCGCGCCGGTGCGGGCGATATCGAGCTCTTCCGAGACCTGCGCGACATAGCGCCCGAGGATCGGCGAGAGATAGGCGTCGACGACGGCGGTGTCGCCACGCCCGACGAGCTTGATCAGCGGCGAGACCTCGTGGCTGACCGAGACCTGGGGAAAGCCGATCTCGCGGGCGATACGCGCCGCGACCTGCTCATGCGCCGGATAGCGATAGGCGTGCATGAAGACGATGGCGACGGCGCGGAAGCCGGCATCGTACTGCGCCTGCAGCGCGGCGCGGATCGCCGCCTCGTCGGGCGCCTGCTCGACGGCGCCGTCGGCCAGGACGCGCTCCTCGACCTCGACCACCGCCTCGTAGAGCTGCTCCGGCTTGATGATCTCCTTGGCGAAGATGTCGGGCCGGGCCTGGTAGCCGATGCGCAGCGCATCGCGAAAACCCTTGGTGGTGACGAGCAGCGTCCGGTCCCCCTTGCGCTCCAGCAGCGCGTTGGTCGCGACCGTCGTGCCCATCCTGACCTCGCCGACCAGCGCCTCGGGAATCGGTTCGCCGGACTTCAATCCGAGATGGTCGCGAATGCCCTGCACCGCGGCATCACGATAGGCGCCGGGGTTCTCCGAGAGCAGCTTCCTGGCATGAAGCTTGCCATGCAGATCACGGCCGATCACGTCGGTGAAGGTGCCGCCACGGTCGATCCAGAAATCCCAACGGCTCGCGGTCATCGCACCCTCCCAAGTGACGACAGTATCAAAACTGACTTTTCATCGATAAATCGTCGATGAAAAGTTGACAAGTCGAATTCGGCGGCTACGATCGCAATTGTGACCGGAACATGGCTGAGGGGCCAGGCCGGCCTGGACAAGGGAGAGAGCAATGACGGGATCGGCCCTGGCCTTCTGGCCCGGAGAGCGCCGGCGCTTCGGCGCCGTCCGCATGGCTCAGCCTGTCCCGGCGCAGCGGAGCGCCAGATGATCCGCACGGCGCTCGACAAGCTCTACCTCTTCGCCGGCTACGCCGCCGGCTGCTTCCTGATCGCCATTCTCGTTCTGATGATGGGGCTCTCGCTCGGCCGCGAGGTCGGCTTCAACATTCCCGCCGGCGACGACTTCACCTCCTGGTGCATGGCCGCGATGGCCTTTCTCGGCCTCGCCCACACCTTCAAATCCGGCGAGATGATCCGGGTCGGCCTGTTGATCGACCGCTTCAAGGGCCGCAAGCGCTGGCTGTTCGAGACCTTCTCCCTGGTGCTCGGCCTAGGCTTCACCGGATTCTTCGCCTGGCACGCCTCGGTGATGACCTGGCAGTCCTATGCCTTCAACGACGTCGCCGGCGGCGTCGTCGCCATGCCGATGTGGATTCCCCAGCTCGGCTTTTCCGGCGGGCTGGTCATCCTGTTCATCGCCATGCTCGACGAATTCATCCATGTCGTGCTGCGCGGCAACGAACCGCGCTACGAGAAGCCTCCCCCGCAATCCGACGAGGAGATCGTCGAGCGCGCCATGCAGAGCGGGGTCTGAGCCATGTCCATGATCGAAATTTCCGCGCTGCTGCTGGGTCTGCTAGCTGTACTGCTGGCCGGCGGCGTCTGGATCGCGATCTCGCTGATGGCCTGCGGCTGGGTGGCGATGCAGTTCGTCGCCGGCGGCATCCCGGCCGGCTCCGTGCTCGCCACGACCATCTGGGGCAACAGCGCCTCCTGGACGCTCGCCGCCCTGCCGCTCTTCATCTGGATGGGCGAGATCCTCTATCGCACCCGGCTTTCGGAAGAAATGTTCCGCGGCCTCGCCCCCTGGCTGAACTGGCTCCCGGGCCGGCTGATGCACGTCAACGTGCTCGCCTGCGGCATCTTCGGCTCGGTTTCCGGCTCGTCGGCGGCGACCTGCGCGACCGTCGCCAAGATCGCCCTGCCGGAGTTGAAGAAGCGCGGCTACAACGAGAAACTCGCCCTCGGCTCGCTCGCCGGCGCCGGAACGCTCGGCATCCTGATCCCGCCATCGATCACCCTGGTGGTCTATGCGGTGGCGGCCAACGTCTCGATCATCCAGGTCTTCCTCGCCGGCTTCCTGCCCGGCCTGCTCGTGATGGCGCTCTAT
>JAEXUU010000503.1 GCA_023452965.1 Pseudomonadota bacterium
TATTCCTCGCTCCATCTCCTGAAGTTGGCTCCTTTGAAACTGGAAAAGACGATGCGGGAGCCGGAGAAATCAGCTCCGTCCAATCGCGCGCCATCGAACTTCGAGCCGACGATGGTCGATCGCTTCATATCGATTCCAGACAGGATGACCGGCCCGAAATTGAACGAGTCGGACATGTCCAGGAAAACGACCTCTTGCTTTCTCTTGAAGGGCCAACGTTCCGAATTCAGATATTCGAGCGCTGACTTTTTCCCCGACTCTCCACGAATTCTCAAAGAAAGAACATTTCGTTCTTTCCTTACTCGCTCCTCAACCTGCTCCTGAATATTGTCGACAAACAAAATAACGCCGATCAGCAGCGCAACGCCCGATAAAACCTGACAGAAATTCGCGACCTTCTGGTTATAGCTAAGCCCGAGCGCCTTTGAGAGGAGCGAGCCACGCCGTTTTTGCCTCTCAGTTTCAACTCCTGCGAGATTGATATCGTTCACCTGCTCTCGCCCCCGTTTAAGTCTGCAATGCACGGACGAACCAGAACAACGCCTCTGCGAACGGCATTCATGGCAAGGCACTATATCGATCAACCCAGATCTGCATACCCGGATCGAAGCAACTGATACGCGATTCACTTACCCAAGAACTGCCAATTCTGAAATTGCCTAGACCGCCTCTTCGTCATCCCACTGAGCGCCACCAAGGCCGCGTCAATGCCGATCTCAGTCAAGCGTTAACCATTCCGGCCTAGGCTCGCTGCACAGCGCGAAGGGGAACGACGCCCTGCCGCGGCGATGCATGCGAGACGATGGTTGACCCGCAATCTGCTCACCGACGGCGAGGCAAGGCGCCTCTACGATCAGGCTGCCCTCCTGGCGCGGCTGGGCGCCTGGGAATGTGACCTCAGGACGACGCAGCTCTGCTGGACCGACGGTGTCTACGACCTGTTCGGCCTGCCACGCGGCTCGACGTTGCACCGGCCTTCGACCGTCGACCTCTATCGGAACGAGTCCCGTGCCGAGATGGAGCGCCTGCGTGGCCGGCTGATCGCCAGCGGCCAGAGCTTCGTCATGGATGCCCGGATTCGCTCCGCCGCGGGAGCCGAGCGCTGGATGCGCCTCTCCGCCTCCGTCACGCACGAGCATGGTCGCCCCGTCCGTATCCACGGCGCCAAGCAGGACATCACCAGCGAGAAGGACATGTGGCAGGGGCTGCGCCGGCTCGCCTACAGCGATCCGCTGACCGGCCTCGCCAACCGCCGCGCCTTCGAGATGCAGCTCTCGGACCTGCGCCGCAGTCTCGGCGACGGCTGCGCGCTCGGCCTCCTCGCCATCGTCGATCTCGACAATCTGAAGCCGATCAACGACCGCTTCGGCCATGCCGCCGGCGACGAATGCCTGCGGCAGCTGGCGATGCGGCTGGAAACCTCGCTGAGCGATGCCGCGATCGTTGCCCGGATCGGCGGCGACGAGTTCGCCCTGCTGCGCTGCTCGGCAGGTGGCCGCCCCTATCTGCTCCACCGCCTTGAAGAGGCACAGAAGGCGCTGGCGCGCTCGGTCACCTGGTGCAAGAACACGATCGAAATCAGCGCCTCGATCGGCGCGACCTTGCTGCGCCCCGGCCTGCTGCACGATCCGGAACGGCGCTTCGCCGAGGCTGACGCCGCCCTCTACATCGCCAAGACGGCGGGCCGGAACTGCCTGCGCCTCTACGGCGATCCGGTGCGGGATGCGAAGGCAGCGATTCAGGCGGCCGGCGCTGACGTGCTGCGGGTGGTTTGAGGCCGAGGACCCGGCACGGATCCCCGGTGTCCGGAACCTCCGGAGGTTGCGGCGTCAGCCCTCCAGCAGGTGGCTGAACAGGATCGAAAGCCCGAGGCAGACGAGCGCCATGCCTCCGACACGCTCGGCCCATCGGCCGAATGTGGCGCCGATCAGGTTGCCGGCCATCATGCCGCCGGTCGACATCAGGAAGGTCGCAAAACCGATCGCCAGCGCGACGACCAGAATGTTCACGTCGAGGAAGGCCAGGGAAACGCCCACCGCCATGGCGTCGATGCTGGTGCCGATCGCTGTCGCCATCAGCGCCCAGAGCGAGCTGTCCTGAGCCGAGGCGGAGCGCTCCTCGGCAGGCTTCAGCGAATGCAGGACCATGCGCCCGCCGACGATGCCGAGCAGGATGAATGCGATCCAGTGGTCGATGGCCGCCACGTACTGGCTAGCCGCCAGACCCGCCGCCCAGCCGATCAGCGGAGTGATCGCCTCGACGACGCCGAAGATCGCACCGGTGCGGAGTGCCTCGGCGAAACGCGGCCGGCGCGATGCGGCGCCACGCCCGATGGAAGCGAGCAGGGCGTCGACGGACATGCCGACGGCGAGAACGGCTATGGAAACGGGTGACATGACTTTCTCTTGCGCGGACGAAGGACCGGACGGATTTCGGGCCTTGTCCGCAAGGCACACCGCCACGGTCTCGCTTGGCCGAGTTCACTCGGCTGGTCGCACCACGCAGTCCTCGCCGCGAGCGTGTTGATGCGACCGCGCGCCTCTGCGCGCCGCTACTCCCCGTCCCGTCAGGAGCTAAAGAGCGGACCTAAAAATGTCAATTGATTAATGTTATCAATATCTTGTCATTAAGACGCATTTGCAGTAACGGCAATAACGCCACGTGCCGACGCCTCATCGGCGGGGCATTCCGGCGCGCCATGGCGAAACTGTACGCTTCATCCCCCGAGGCACCGAGCGGTGCCCGCCGGGGAAGGCCATTTCGAAAAACGGCTGCGTCCTGTCGGAACCTTCCGCTCTCGACCGTCCTTGGACTGACGGGCCAGTATCGGCCTGACGTCACAGGAAGGAGGCCGGCGATGAAAGTCACCCAGAATCTCTGGTTCGAGAAGGACATGGAAGCAGCGATCAGCCTCTATACCTCGCTCATTCCGAACTCAGCGCGCGAATGGGCCAGCGCCCTGCCGGCGGACTCGCCCAGCGGGCCGGCCGAGAGCGTCAAGATCGCCACCTTCACCATTGGCGGCCAGCGTTACCAGGCCTTCGAGGCGGCGCGCTCCGACAGCTTCAACCACACCTTTTCGATCGTCGTCGAATGCGAGACGCAGGCCGAGATCGACCGGCTCTGGGACGCGCTCGGTGCGGGCGGCATGATCGAGCAGTGCGGCTGGCTTCGGGATCGCTGGGGGCTGTCCTGGCAGATCGTGCCGAAGCGGCTGATCGAACTGGTCCGCGATCCCGACCGCGCCAAGGCGAAACGCGTCGCCGAGGCGATGCTGAAGATGGTCAAGCTCGATATCGCCGGCCTGGAAGCCGCGGCGAAGGCTTGAAGCCTTCGCGCACGCAGCGGCGCTCTACGGACTAAACCCGATGACCGGCGGCCTGCGCCGGGCAGGAGGGATTTTGCGCACTGGTGCAGCGCTGCCTCGGCTGAGGCTCGCCCCGCCTAACCCGAAGCAGGAACCAGGCTGAGCCGCACCGGGGTATCCTCCGACTAGGCACAGCCTGTTCAGCAACGGAATTAGCGGACCTTGGCAGCGCCAAAGCCATGGCTCCTTGCGCCCCATGCGACCGCGAATGTCGCGATCAGAAGCGCGGCCAGCACCCACGGGAACGGTGTGACTCCAAACCCGCTCAGCAAGAGGCCACCGAGGATGCCGCCGCCGGCGATGGCGAGATTCCAGGTCGTCACCAGCATCGACTGGGCGACATCGGCCGCGCGGCCCGCCGCCTTGGCGGAAGCGGTCTGGAACAGCGTCCCGGCGCCGCCAAAGGCCAGCCCCCAGACGGCGACCGCACCATAGATCACGCCAGGCACGGGACCCGCGATTCCGAGGGCCAATGCGGAAAGACCGAACAGCGCGACGCTCGCCAGAACCAGTTCGCGCAACCAGCGATCGATCAGGGCTCCCGTGATCCAGATGCCGAGCAGCGAGGCGAGGCCGAAGACCAGCAGCACGACATCGGTCCGGTCCTTGAGGCCGGCCGGCTCCAGAAAGGGCGCGATATAGGTGTAGAGCGTGTTGTGGGCGAGCACATAGGCGAAGACCACGAACAGGACCGGCCGCACGCCCGGCAGCGTGAAGACCGCCTTCAGCCCGAACTCCTGCCCCCGCTTCTGGCCGGGAAAATCAGGCACGCTGGCCAGAACCCAGAAGACGAGGAGCACCGTCAGCCCGCTCATCGCGCCGAACGTCCAGCGCCAGCCCACAAGTGTGCCGAGGAAGGTGCCCACCGGAATGCCGAGCGAGAGGGCGAGCGGCGCTCCGACCATGGCGATCGCGATCGCGCGGCCCTGCAGATGCTCGGGCACCATGCGTGCCGCATATCCCGCCGCCAGCGCCCAGAGCAGCCCGGCGCTCATGCCGGCGACGAAACGGGCGACCAGCGTGATGGCGTAGCTGTCGGAGATCGCCGTCACCGTATTGACGACGGCGAAACCGGCAATGGCGAGCAGCAACAGCGTGCGTCGCCGCCAGCTCTGCGTGGCGATCGTCAGGGGAATGGCGGAGACGAGCGAGCCGACCGCATAGGCGGTGACGAGCTGGCCGATCAGCGCCTCGGATTGTCCAAGGCTCTCAGCCATTTGCGGGAGCAACCCCGATGGCAGGATTTCGGTGAGGAGCGTGATGAAGGCCGCCATGGCGAGCGCCAGCAAGCCCCCTAGGGGCAGCCTCGCCTCGCTCGTGCCGGTCGATATCGTATCCGTCGCTGATGTCATGGCTGTAGCGCCTTCGAAGATGGATCGGCGCTTGAGGTAGCGGGTTTCAAATGAGCTAAAACCAGGACACAACTCACGACACTTTGGACATTCTCGTCATGACTTGGTGACCGCCGCATGGACAGTCTCGGAGCGCTCTTCGCCTTTGTGCATGCGGCAGAAGCCGATGGGTTCACCGAGGCCGGCCGCAAGCTCGGCATCTCAGCCTCGGCCGTCAGCAAGGCGGTGGCGCGCCTGGAGGAGCGGCTCGGCGCAAGGCTGTTCCACCGCTCGA
>JAEXUU010000546.1 GCA_023452965.1 Pseudomonadota bacterium
CGCTTCATGGGCTCTCCGGCAGAGTGAAGCGATGGCGCACGGCCGGATCCGGCAACTCGCAGGAGGCCTTCTGGCCGAAGAGCCGGTAGCGGTTGCGCGCGACGCGATCGTAGAGCCAGCCGCGCCAGCGTTTGGGCAGCGCCTGTCCCAGCAGCAGCAGGCGCGCCGGCCCGTCCAGGTGCCGGGCCAACGCCAGCACGCCGTCGGATTTCGCCAGCGCCCGGCCGTTCTCGACGAAGAGGAAGCTGTCCGGCTCGTCCGGGTCGATGCCGTGCGCCCGAGCCAGTTCGCGCCCCTCGCGCGATTGGATCGCGACGAAGCGGATGGCCTGGTCGCGCTCGTGCCGCAGGGTGTAGCGCACGCCGCCGGAGCTGAGCACGCAGACGCCGTCATAGAGCCAGATCGGGGCGGCAGGGCTGGTCATCGGATCTCGTTCGCCGAAGCCCGCATTGTCGGCATGTTCGGCAAAAGGGGAACCCGCTTTCGCGACGGCGTTCCGAAGCGGGGCAGGACGGCCTGCGCGCGGTGGTTGACCGGGGGCGCAAAAAGGTTCATGCGCGTCTCATGCAGTCATGCCATGCTCTACGTGCAATTGTCGAGCGCCCCGTGTCGGTTGACGATCCACTCACGATTGGGGGGAGTGCTGCGCAAATCCTGTGCAAGTATAGATTCGAAGCGAGCCGACTAACCGTGGGTCAACCCGGAGTGTCGCTTCCGATCATCGCTGCATCACACCAAGGTCGTCCTACAAATGTCGCCCGTGCCGGTGCTATTGTTGCACGGGCGCGGCGATAAGCGTCGAAACGAGGAGATGTCCCATATGAAGCGTCGTCAGTTCATGAAGGTCGCCGGTGCTGGCGCGGCCGCCTCCGCCATCGCCATGCCGGCGGTCGCCCAGTCCAGCCCCGAGATCAAGTGGCGCCTGACCTCGAGCTTCCCGAAATCGCTCGACACCATCTATGGCGGCGGCGAGACGCTGTCGAAGATGGTTTCGGAGCTGACCGACGGCAAGTTCCAGATTCAGGTCTTCGCCGCCGGCGAAATCGTCCCCGGCCTGCAGGCGCTCGACGCGGTCACGAACAACACCGTCGAGATGTGCCACACCGTCGCCTATTACTATGTCGGCAAGGACCCGACCTTCGCGATCCCGTCCTCGGTGCCGTTCGGCCTCAACACCCGCATGCAGAACGCCTGGCTCTCGCATGGCGGCGGCGGCGAGCTCTTCAACGAGTTCTTCAAGAAGTACAACGTCCACGCCATTCAGTGCGGCTCGACCGGCGCCCAGATGGGCGGCTGGTTCCGCAAGGAGATCAAGACCGCGGCCGATCTCCAGGGCCTGAAGATGCGCATCGCCGGCATCGCCGGCCAGGTTATGGCCAAGCTCGGTGTCGTGCCGCAGCAGCTCGCCGGCGGCGACATCTACCCGGCGCTCGAGAAGGGCACCATCGACGGCGCCGAGTGGGTCGGCCCCTATGACGACGAGAAGCTCGGTTTCGCCAAGGTCGCCCCGTATTACTACTATCCCGGCTTCTGGGAGGGCGGCCCGGCGGTCCACGCCTTCATCAACACCGAGAAGTGGGCTTCGCTGCCGAAGAACTACCAGGCGGCGCTGAACGCGGCCTGCGCCTACGCCACCAACTCGATGACGGCGAAGTACGACGTCCAGAACCCGGCGGCCCTGAAGCGCCTCGTCGGCGCCGGCGCGCAGCTGCGTCCGTTCTCGCAGGAGATCCTCGAGGCCTGCCTCAAGGCCTCGAACGAGCTCTATGCCGAGATCTCGGCCAAGAACCCGGAGTTCAAGAAGGCGATCGACGCGATGCAGGCCTTCCGCAACGACCAGTATCTCTGGTGGCAGGTGGCCGAGCTGACCTTCGACATCTTCCAGGTCCGTTCGCGCGCCCGCTGAGTGCAGCTGCCGGCGAGCCCGCGCTCGCTGCATTCGATAGACGACGAAGCCCGGCCTTGTGCCGGGCTTTTTTATTGAAAGGCAGGAAACAACGCAGCTCGGGCTGCGCGCGCCCGACAGGGGAAAGCTGTCCCCGTTTGCGGAGGCCGGAGAGCTGGCTCCTATCGATAATCCTGCCGTGTCAATCGATATGACTTCATCGGTACGCCTTCATGAACACGGTCGCCGACGGGCTTCAGTCCGATCTTCTCGGCAATGCGATGCGAAGCCACGTTTCGACTGTCGATGTCGGCAACGATCTCAGGCAGGCCGATCCTCTCAAAGGCATAAGACACAAAGGGCTGGGCAGCCTCTGTTCCGTACCCTTGCCCCCATGCCGACCTGTTGAGGCGCCAGCCGATTTCCACCTTTGGCCCCAGTCCGTCATAGGGGATCAAAAGAACCCAACCGAGAAAACGACTTTCGGGTTCTCGGCCGAATATCGACCAGTACCCCAGTCCTCTTCCAAAATCGGCTTGGATGCGCTCGCGGAGAAAGGCTTCGTGCTTCGAGGCATCGCTCCATGGGCCGGGGATGTATTTAACCACCTCCGGATCGCGATCCATCGTCAGACAAGCGTCGAAATCGGCCATCGTTCGAGGCCGGAGAGACAAGCGAGCAGTTTCGAAAGCAGGGAGCATCGCAAAGGCTAGCGTTACTGCCGGCGCCTGCAAAGGCCGCGGCATCGCTGTCTCGCCCACTCTGGTTTCTCACGAGGTCGGCAACATTGGCGGATTCAGGGTGGGGTGGCCCCGGCCCGTGAGGCCGTTTCCATGACCATGATCCGGGGGGGGCGCCTCAAGCGGAGGGGGTTGTCAGAGCCATGTACTAAAGTCGTACGACATGCGTCATACGCATGGGAGTCATGCTTTTTTGCTTGCGCTTTTTTGTCGCTGCCGCTTTGCTCGGGGCCTCGCGCGAACCGGAAATGCCGGCGCGCCTGGAGAGCTCTGGGAGGGGCCAACCATATGAAGCGCCGTCAATTCCTAACGGTCGCCGGAGCCGGCGCCGCAGCAAGCGCCATCGCCGCCCCGGCCGTCGCACAGTCCATGCCCGAGGTGAAATGGCGGGTCACCTCGTCCTTTCCCAAATCGCTCGACACGATCTTCGGAGCCTCGGAGGTTCTCTCCAAGGCGGTCTCCGAGGCGACCGACGGCAAGTTCCAGATCCAGGTCTTCGCGGCGGGCGAGATCGTGCCGGCGCTGCAGGCGGCCGACGCCGTCACCAACGGCACGGTCGAGATGTGCCACACGGCTTCCTATTACTATGTCGGCAAGGATCCGACCTTCGCCTTCGGCACCGCGGTGCCCTTCGGCCTGAATTCGCGCCAGCAGAACGCCTGGTTCTACCATGGCGGCGGCATGGAGCTGCTCAACGAGTTCTACAAGAAGCACAACATCTACGCGATTCCGGGCGGCAATACCGGCTGCCAGATGGGCGGCTGGTTCCGCAAGGAGATCAAGACGGTCGCCGACCTGCAGGGCCTGAAGATGCGCATCGGCGGCTTTGCCGGGCAGGTCGTCTCAAAGCTCGGCGTCGTGCCGCAGCAGATCGGTGGCGGCGACATCTATCCGGCGCTGGAAAAGGGCACGATCGACGCAGCCGAATGGGTCGGGCCGGCCGATGACGAGAAGCTCGGCTTCAACAAGGTCGCGCCCTATTACTATTATCCCGGCTGGTGGGAGGGCGGCGCCGCGCTGCACTTCTTCATCAACACGGCGAAATGGGAGGCGCTGCCCAAGATCTACAAGTCGATCCTCACCACTGCCGCCGGCCTCGCCAATGTCGACATGCAGGCGAAATACGATGCCCGCAACCCGGCGGCCCTGAAGCGGCTGGTCGGCGGCGGCGCCCAGCTGCGGCCGTTCTCGCAGGAGATCCTCGAAGCCTGCCTGAAGGCCTCCAAGGAGGTCTATGC
>JAEXUU010000624.1 GCA_023452965.1 Pseudomonadota bacterium
GCCTATAGCCTCGGGCGTCGGCGCCGCTCCGGTCCGTTCCTGCGGCTAGCCATGCTGTTCGCTGTCGGCGGGGCTGCCGCCGCGGGCGTCTCGCTCTGGCAGGGCAAGAATGCCGAAAACGCGGATGCGCATAATGCGCCCACGCAGGTCGCTCGGACGTTGCCGGTCAAGGCTGCCGTTCCTGCGAGCGTCGCTGCGCTGCCAGTGCTGCGACCCGGCTATGTCGCAGGCTATGTCGCGCGGCCGATGGCCGAAAGCCGGCCGCTTGCCGGAGGCTTCCAGTCAGCGAAGCCGGCGCCGAAGCTTTCCGTGCTCGACCCTGAGACGACCGGCTCGATCGCGCCGTCCACGGTCTCCAGCCCTGCGGTCGCGGCCATCTTGCCGCCTGTCTCGCCCGCAGCCGAGCCGGCGCAGAAGATCGCCCTGATCAGCCCCTTGCCGGTGCCGCGCCCGTCCGATCTCAAGCTCCCGTCGGTGCCCGAGCCGCGTGCCACGGCCCGCGGCGCCTCGCGCCGGAGCAAGGATGTCGCTGCCGCGGCCGAGCCGCCCGTCGACAACCGGTCCTTCCTCGAGAAGATTTTCGGCGCGAGGACGCCGACCACCGGCACGCAGCTCGCCTATGCCGCCCCGCAGGACGATATCTCTGGGCGTCGCGGCAGCGGCCTGACGGTGGCGCCCGAGCCGGCCCCGGCGCCATCTCCGATGGCTTCGCCGATGAGCGTCGGCCCCAAGACGGCGGTCTATGACATCAGCGCCCGCACGCTCTATCTGCCGAATGGCGAGCGGCTCGTGGCGAATTCCGGCCTCGGCGAGAAGATGAACGATCTGCGCTATGTCCATGTGCGGATGCACGGGCCGACGCCGCCGCATGTCTATACGCTGACCGAGCGCGAGGCGCTGTTCCATGGCGTGAGGGCGATCCGGATGCATCCTGTCGGCGGCGCCGGCAAGATCTTCGGCCGCACCGGCCTCTTGGTGCACAGCTACCTGCTCGGCCCGCGTGGCGATTCCAATGGCTGCGTCTCGGTCAAGGACTATGACCGGTTCCTGCAAGCTTTCCTGCGCGGCGAGATCACGCGGCTCGTCGTGGTGCCCGGCCGGGGCTGATCGGCCGCTGATCGGCAGCTGATCGGATCGTGAACCGCAAAGGCGCGGTTCTTCCATGGGCATGGCGACGCCGGGCGTTATAGTCCCCGGCAGCCGCCGGAAGCCATGGGGAGCCGATCCATGACGCGTCTCAGCCTTCTTTCGCCGATTTCCCGCCGCAGCCTGGTCTGGCTGACGCTGGCTGCTACCATGCTGGTCGGCGCGCCGGTCACCGCCCATCACGGCTGGTCCTGGGCCGAGGGCGAGCAGATGGAGCTGAAGGGCACGATCCGCAGCATCTCGATGGCGCCGCCGCACCCGATGCTGATGGTCACCGCGGCTGACGGCAAGGTCTGGCAGGTCGATCTCGGCAATCCCAACCAGACCGAGCGCTCCGGCTTCACCGGCACGACCGCCAAGGCAGGCGATGCGGTGACCGCGATCGGCAACCGGCATCTCGACAAGAGCAAGGCGCATATGAAGGCGGTCCGGATCGTGCTGGCCGGCAAGAACTACGACATGTATCCGGAGCGCATCCGCACGAACTGACGCTGCTGATGGATCTCGTCGCCGGCCTCGAGGCCTGGCCGGGTGCCGTGCTGATCCGGCAGTCCGGCACGGCCTATCTCCTCGTCAGCGCTGCCCATATCCTCGGGATCGGCCTGCTCGTCGGCGCGGTCCTGCCGCTCGACCTGCGGCTGCTTGGCTGTTTTCGAAATGTGCCGCTGGCGGTGATCGGCGCCTTCCTGATGCGCGCCGCCGCCTTCGGGCTGGCGCTGGCGCTGGCAACGGGGTTCTGGCTGTTCACGGTCAAGCCGGACGAGTATCTCGCCAATGAGGCCTTCCTCTGGAAGCTGGGCTTGCTCGTGCTCGCCATCGCCAATATCGGGCTGCAGCATGCCGGCGGCTACCGCAGGGCACTCGCGAACGGGACGGTGACGGGCGCAATGCGTTTCCGGGCGGCGGTCTCGGCGACGCTCTGGCTGGCGACGCTGCTGGCCGGGCGCTGGATCGGATTTCTGTAGGAGGCGGGATGGCAAGGTTGCGGACCGGGGTAGGAGGGCTCCCGATTGCGGGCATGTTCGCTCTGCTGCTCGTCTCGGCGATGCCGGCGAATGCCGAGGTCCGCTTCGGCAACAATGTCCGTATTGGCGGCCACGACGCTTCGAACCAGCGCTTCGACCGCCGGAATCGCGGCGTCTATCACCTCTACCAGGGCAAGCCGCGCAACCCAGGCTGCAGTTGGCGCCCTGACGGCCGGGGTGGGCGGGTCAAGATCTGCCATCTGCAGCGCATCGAGCGGCGCTGACCGGGCAGCTTTGCGCAAGGCTCATCGCCGATCTCGCGGGCTTTGGTGTTGGGTCGGGCAGCAGCGATGGTGCCGCCCGACCGGCGCTTCAGTTTCAGAACTCTTCCCAGCCGGCG
>JAEXUU010000650.1 GCA_023452965.1 Pseudomonadota bacterium
TCGAGCGCGTGCTCGGCATCGACGAAGGCGCAGACGCCGCCCTTCTTCTGGGCTTCGGCGATGGTGTGCAGGGCGAGCGTGGTCTTGCCGGAGGATTCCGGCCCGTAGATCTCGACGACGCGGCCCTTGGGCAGACCGCCGACGCCGAGCGCGATGTCGAGGCCGAGCGAGCCGGTCGAGACCGTCTCGATCTCGATCGCCTGCTGGTTCTTGCCCAGGCGCATGATCGAGCCCTTGCCGAAGGCCCGTTCGATCTGCGAGAGCGCCGCGTCGAGCGCCTTAGCCTTGTCCATCGAAGAGCCTTCCACGAGCTTGAGATTCGCCTGATTCACGACGTGCGCTCCTTATGGCAGGGGCGCGAGGACATCTCAATCGCGCCGATCAGCGACTATGGTCACTGTTTGTTCTCATGCGCAAGTTCTTTTTTTGTTCTCGACGATGTAGCGGTTTCATATGCCCAGCGGGGCCGGGCTCGACGCCGGCCTCCGGCTGCGACAGGCTCGTGCGCGGGCAGCGTCGGAGGCGGGTGGCGAGGCCCTGCCGGCCGGTTCCAGGCCGCGCATGCGCCCGGCGCAGGGCCGTCCGCACATGGCCGGCCTCGACCGTGAAGGCGCGTTGCAGGAAGACCGGGACAACGCCGCCACGCGCATATCGGCCCGGCCTCGATGCCGGACAGCATGAGGTCCGGCGGCGGCGAGGTCCGGGGGGAACTGGTGTGAAGCTGCCATTGTGGGGAAGCGCGCTCAGCGCGACTCTCCTCGTGCAAGTCGCAAGCTCGTTCGCCGCTGCCGCGATTCCGCTTCTGGGGCCGATCCTGACGCTGCGCTGGGGGCTGGCGCCCGAGGATATCGGCTATGTCTCGGCCGTGGTCTCGGTCGGGATATGCTGGTTCCTGGCCTGCGGCGGGCCGATGCTCGATCATTACGGACCGATCCGCACCTTGCAGCTCGGCCTGGTCCTCGTTGCCGCGGGCCTCGCGCTGCTGGCGCAGCCGCTCGGCGCGCTCGGCCTCGTCGGCGCGCTGCTCGTCGGCCTGGGGTTGGCGCCGAACACGCCCGCCGGCAGCCAGGTGCTGATGCGTGCCTCACCGCCGGAACACCGCACGCTGATCTTCTCCATCAAGCAGGCGGGCGTGCCGCTCGGAGGCGCGATCGCCGGCATCGTGGTCGCGCCGCTGGTGCTGGCATTCGGCTTCACCGGCGCGGTCGTGGCGCTGGTCGCCATCGTGCTCGCCTGCGCCCTGCTGGCCCAGCTCTTCCAGCGGCGGCTCGACGCCGAGAAGGGGCCGCGGAACCCGGGCTGGCCGCGCTTGTTCCT
Organism: Pseudomonadota bacterium; assembly: GCA_023452965.1. Next base: position 1,318 of record JAEXUU010000650.1, read on the forward strand.
GTCGCCATCCTCCCTGACCAGGGCGGCGCGGGTTCTCAATTCCCATCCGGCCTTGCCGATGCTGACCGCGATGGGGGTGGCGTTCTCGATCACGCAGTCCTGCATCACTGCCTTCACCGCGACCTATATGGTCACCGAGCGTGGGCAGAGCCTGGCGCAGGCCGGGCTCTACATGTCGATGCTGCTGGCGGCGAGCACGGTGGCCCGCATCTTCTTCGGCTGGCTGGCCGACAGGCTGGGCAACGGCCTGACGCTCCTGTCGGTCCTGGCGCTGGGCGCGGGCGGCGCGGTCCTCCTGCTGGTCTGGTCCGCGCCCGCCAGCCCCTGGCTGATCTATGGCTGCATGGTGCTTGTCGGCGCGACCTCGATGGGCTGGAACGGCGTCCACATGGCCGAGCTGGCGCGGGCTTCGCCGGTCGCGCTGATCGGCGAGGTGACCTCCGGCGCCAGCTTGTTCGGCTTCATCGGCTCGATCTGCGGGCCGCTGATGTTCGCCGTCGTCGCCGGGAGGACCGGAAACTTCACCTGGCCGTTCGTGCTCGTCGCCGGCCAGCTGATCGCCTTCGGCGTGTTCGCGCTCTGCCGCCGGCCGGATCGCACGCCGCCGGCCTAGGCGGGAGCCGGACGGGCGAAAGGAGCGGCCCTCGCACTGCGGCACAGCGATCGAAGCGGCGACGTGCTATGCCGTCCGGGCTTCCCCCGCAGATCGGGCCCTTCATGCGCACCCGGCTTCTTCGTCTCCTGCTCATCCCGGTCGATCTCGTCGTCGGCCTGATCATCGTGCTCGACGAGCTGGCGCGGCCGCTCTACCGGCCGCTGCTTGCCTGGTTCGGCTCGTTCCGGATCGTGGCGAGGATCGAGGCGGCGATCGGGCGCCTGCCGCCCTATGGCGTTCTCGCCCTGCTGGCGGTGCCTTTCGCCGTCGCCGAGCCGCTGAAGCTGCTCTCGCTGCTTCTGCTGGCGCGCGGCGCCTGGTTCGGCGGCATCGCGCTGATGGCGGTCGGCCATCTCACCAGCTTCCTTTTGGTCGAGCGGGTCTACCATGCCGGGCGCACGCAATTGCTGACGATCGGCTGGTTCGCGCGCTGCATGGCCTGGCTCGACCGGATCAGGGAGATCGTGGTCGAGCGGGTCAAGGCGTCCGCCGCCTGGCAGCGCGCCGTGGTGCTGGGCCGGGCAGTACGGGAGCGCGCGCGCTCCTGGCTCGGGCGGCTGCGGGCCCGGCGGCAAAGGAGAGGGAATTCGGGCTGAGGCGAGGGGCGATGCCTAGCTCGCCGGTTTCTCGGGCCGCTCCGGGCCAGCTGGCTCCGGCGCCTTCTGCCACGCCGCGCCGAGGCGCTCCAGCTCCAGCGTGTAGCAGTAGATCGCGAACAGCATGGCAAAGACCAAAAGGCAGCGCCAGAGCAGCCCCGCGTCGAGACTGAGCTGCTGGATCGCCGGCAGCTGGCGCAGGAAATAGATCGAGAAGAGCGCTCCGCCGAAGATCGAGGAGAGGCGGCCGGCAAAGGCGAGGAGGTGGCCGAGCACCGGGCTGTAGATGCCGTCCGGCACCGGCACATGACGCAGGCGCGTCCAGTAGCAGCTCTGGCCGATCAGGATCGCGATGACGACCTGGAGCAGGATCGAAGCCGGCAGGCTGTGCAGCTCGCCGGGCTTCTCGGTGACGATCCGGAAGGCCATGTGGATGTAGAAGAGCAGCAGCGCGGCGCAGATGGTCTGCAGCAGAAGCAGGATGCCATAGGCGAGGCGAGGCCGTGCGGTCATGGCGGCAAACTAGAGCATTTTCGAGCGAAGCGGGTACCGGTTCGCGTGAAGAAAATGCGATGAAACAAAGAGATAGAGCATTTCCGCGATTCTCTGCATCGTGGAAATGCGCTAGTCGCTGGCCGGGAGGCGATCAAACGGCGGGTTCGCGCAAGGCCGCGCCTGCCAACGCCGCGGCGGCGCGCCCGGCGGCCTCGACATAAGCCGGGTCGCGGTGGATCAGCATGATCGCAAAGGCGCCGTCCATCAGCAGCACGATCTGGCGCGCCAGCTCCGGGGGGGCAGCAATGCGGTGCGCCGCGCATGCGCCGGAAAGCCAGCTTTCGAAGCCGGCCTTGTGGCGGGCGCCGATCCTGATCGCGGGATGTCCGGGCAGGGCGGCGAGTTCGGCGGCCGTGCGCAGGAAGCCGCAGCCCTTCCAGCGCGGATTGCGCGCGGCACGCGCGAGATTCTGGAAGATCGCCTCGACCTTCTCCGGCAGTCCGCCCTTGGCGGCGTCGAACCAGCCGGCCATCAGCTTGAGATTGGGCTGGTCGCGCGCTTCGAGATAGGCGGCGACGAGCTCGTCCTTGCTCTCGAAATGGTAGTAGAGCGTGCGCTTGGTCAGGCCCGCCTTCTCGGCGACGGCATCGACGCTGACCGCGCGGATACCCTCGGCATAGAAGAGCTTGCTCGCGGCGTCGACGATGCGCTTGCGCGTCGGGCTTTCGGGTTCGGTCATGCCGTTATGTATACCGTATAGGTAGTATACGTAAACGGCGCGGCGAGGCAGCGTGGCGGCACCCGAAACTGCTGGAGCCCATGCCATGTCCGAGATCGACACCGTCCTCATGCAATGCCGGGAGGGCGTCGCGACGCTGACGCTCAACCGCCCTGCCAAGCTGAATGCGCTGAACTATGCGCTGATCGACCGCCTGCTCCTGCTGCTGGACCGGATCGAGACCGATCCTGCCATCCGCGCGGTGATCCTGACCGGGGCGGGCGAGCGCGCCTTCTCGGCCGGCGGCGACATCGCCGAATTCTCGCGCAGCGTCGCGGCCGGGCCGGACTATGCAGTGCGGGATTTCGTCCGCCGCGGGCAGGCCCTGACGGCGCGGATTGAGGCCTTCCCGAAGCCGGTGATCGCCGCCGTCAACGGGCTCGCCTATGGCGGCGGCTGCGAGATCACCGAAGCGGCCCATCTCGCCATCGCCAGCGAACGCGCGATCTTCGCCAAGCCGGAGATCAATCTCGGCATGCCGCCGACCTTCGGCGGCACGCAGCGCCTGCCGCGGCTGGCGGGGCGCAAGCGGGCGCTGGAGCTGCTGCTGACCGGCGACCCGTTCACACCGGAGCGGGCGCTCGAGATGGGGCTGATCAACCAGGTCGTGCCGGATGATGAGCTGCTGCCGGCGGCAAGGGCGCTGGCGCAGCGGATACTCCGTCATTCGCCGCTGGCGGCGGCCAGTATCCTCATGGCGGTGACGCGCGGGATCAATGGCAGCATTGGCGAGGGCTTGCTGATCGAGAGCGAGCAGTTCGCCCGGATGGCGCCGACTTTCGACCTGCGCGAGGGGCTCGATGCCTGGCTGGCGCGGCGCGCGCCGAACTATGCCGGCGCCTGGTCGCGCGCCGCCGCGGCGGAATGAGGGCGAGGCCGATGCAAGCCTTGACCAGCTTCACCCGCGAAGCCTTCGCGGCGTTCTGCGCTGCCGCTCGCCCTGGCCCGGTGCAAATGCTCAACCTGGTCCGCCTGCATGAGCGAGCGCGGTATCCCGACGAGCGGGAGGCGAGCGGCGCCGACGCCTTCGCAGCCTATGGCCGGATCAGCGCGCCGGTGCTGGCCGGGCTCGGAGGCTGCATCGTTTGGCGCGGCGATTTCGAACAGGCGCTGATCGGTCCCGGCGGCCAGCGCTGGGATGTCTGCTTCATCGCGGAATATCCGAGCGTCGAGGCGTTCGCCGCCCTGTTCCGCGATCCGATCTACCGCGAGGCGATGGCGCATCGGCAGGCGGCCGTGCGCGATTGCCGGCTGCTGCGCTTCGGCGCGGCCGAGGCCGGTGCGGGCTTTGCCGGATAGGCGAGGCCCGGGGTCGCCAGCGAGACCATCAACGAATTAGTCGGCATTCTCCGCGATAACGCCTCGGGCAAGCTGGAAGCCCGAGGGCCTGTCATGAAGATCGCGATCGTCGGCACCGGTTTTGTCGCCGACTATTATATGACGACCCTCGCCAATCACCCGGAATTGGTGCTCGCTGGAGCCTGGGATCGCGATGCCGCGCGGCTCCAGGCCTTCTGCGCCTTTCATGGCGTGTCGGCTTATGCCGGTCTCGATGCGCTGCTCGGCGACCCCGGGGTCGGCATCGTCGTCAATCTGACGACGCCGGAAAGCCATTACGAGATTTCCAGTCAAGCGCTCGCCGCCGGCAAGCATGTCTATAGCGAAAAGCCGCTGGCGATGGATTTTGCGCAGGCGCGGGAGCTGGTCACGCTGGCGCGGCAGCGCGGGCTGACGTTCGCCGCCGCGCCGGCCAACGGGCTCAGCGATGCGCATCGGCTGGTGGCTCAAGCCCTGCGCGATGACAGGATCGGCAGGCCGCGCCTGGTCTATGCGGCGATGGAGGACGGGCCGGTCTTTCGCGATAAATGGGCGACATGGCGTTCGCGCTCCGGCGCTGCTTGGCCGGGGTTGCACGAATTCGAGATCGGCTGCACGCTCGAACATGCCGGATATGCCCTGTCCTGGCTGGTTTCGCTGTTCGGCCCGGTCGAGAGCGTCACCGCCTTCGCTGCGCTGACCTTCCCGGACAAGGGGCCGGGCACCGAAGCGCTGGTGCTGGCGCCGGATTTCTCGGTCGGCTGCCTGCAGTTCCGCTCGGGCGTGGTGGCACGGCTGAGCTCCGGCCTGGCGGCGCCGCGCGATCGCTCGCTCCAGATCTTCGGCGATGGCGGCTCGCTGACCGTGCGCGACCTCTGGGACAACCGCTCGGCCGTGCATCTCGAGCAGGTCGGTGCCCCGCGCCCGCTGCTCGGGCGACTCCTCGGTCAGCTCGAAGCCCGGCTCGGCAGCGCGCTGCCCTGGAAGCCAACCCCGGGCCGGCGCCTTGCCTACCCCAGCGCAAGCAAGGGCGCGCTGCCGGCGTTTCCCTCGCAGATCGATTTCGCAGGCGGGATCGCGGCCCAGGCCGAGGCGGTCGCGGCGGGGCGGGAGCCGGTCTTCTCAGGCGAGCTTGCGCTCCACATCACCGAGCTGGCGCTGGCGCTGAATGGAGCGGGCGCGCTGGCGCAACCCTATCGGATGCAAAGCTCGTTTTAGCGGGCTGCTGCTGCCGCAGGCTGCGCCCGTACCATCTCGATCATGCCTAGCACCGCCGCGCTTTCGGCTAGCGGCATGGTTTCGCAGCTCGTGGCGCTGGTCCGGATCGCGGTCATCACCGCCTGTGCCTGGAACTGCAGGCCGTTGCCGGGGAAGGGGAAGGTCTCGCGCCGCACGCCCGGCAAGGGCAGCCGGTCCAGCACCTTGCGGAGGAAGGCAGGGTCGTTCCTCTCACGCCAGGGCGTGGCGAGGGCGCCGGGCGCGAAATGCATCAGGCGTTGAGCCTTTAGGAAAGGCGCCTCGATCCGCAGCGAGCCTTCGCTGCCCTCGACGAGCAGCAGATTGGCGCCGTCGCGATCGAAACCGCAGGAGAGTTCGGCGGTCGCCTCGGGATAGTGCAGGGCGAACTCGCTGCGAAGATCGACGCCGCTCGCCGAAGCGAACCAGCGCCCTTCGACACGCTCGGGCTGGCCGAGCAGGCGCAAGGCTAGAGAGAGCGGATAGACCCCGAGATCGAGCGCGGCGCCGCCTCCTAGCGCTGGCTCGAAAAAGCGGCTTCCGGGCTGCTGCGGATGGAAATAGGAGAGATCGGCACGCAGTCGCCTGATCCGGCCGATCCGCCCGGCTGCCAGATGCTGGCGCAGGGCGACGATCGCCGGCAGGAAACGCGTCCACATCGCCTCCATGGCGAAGACGCCGCGTTCGGCGGCAGCCTTGGCGATCGCCTCGACATCCCCCGAAGAGAGCGCGATCGGCTTCTCGATCAGGACCGGCTTTCCCGCGGCGATGGCGGCGAGTGCCTGGCTCGCGTGGAGATTGTTCGGCGTTGCGATGTAGACCGCCTCGATCGTGGGATCGGCGAAGAAAGCATCGAGGTCGTCATAGGCGGTGGCTCCGCCGAAACGGGCTGCGAAGTCCTGCGCCTTATCGAGGCTGCGCGAATGCACTGCGCCGAGCCGGGCTCCGGGGATCAGGTGCAGATCCCCAGCAAAGAGACCGGCGATTGCGCCGGTGCCGACGATGCCCCAGACGAAGGGGGCTGACTGCGCCGCTGCCGGGTCCATTCTGGCCTCGTCCTGTCGTCGGGCGCGCCGGGCGGAAGAACCGCGCGATCCGGCGACGCCGCGAGCCCCCGAGCGGCGAGAACGCAGTCTTTGGCTACAGGCCCTTAAGGTTGTGTGTCCAATACTGGCCCGCCGGCGCGGCTCGGGCTGCCGCACGGCGGGAGCCTCGGGGACAGGATGACGGTCGGCATCGGCGAGAAGGGGAGCGGCGCGGCCGCCGTGGCGCCAGGCGTCCCGGTCGACGGCGCGCGCATCGCCGCCGCCGGGCTGAGTGGCTTCGGCCTGCTGCTGATGATCCTGACCTTCCAGCCTTTCGCCGGCGTGCCGGACATACCCGACGAGGGTGGCTCGACCGGCAACGTCATCAACCAGATCGGCTATGTCAGCCTCGCGCTGATTTACCTTGCGGCGATGCTGCGCCTGTCAGAGCGCTCCGTATTGGCGCAGCTGCGCTCGAGCAGCCTGATTATCGTCCTGCTGGTCGCGGCCTTCTCGGCCCGGCAGGCGCCGGATCCGGAGGCGTCGCTGCGGGCGCTGCTGCTGAGCACGTTCGCGCTGGTCATGGTCGTCGGTGTGCTCGTGCTGCCGCGCAGCGAGCGCGACTTCGCCGGCGCTGCAGCAACCGCCGCGCTCACGATGCTGCTGCTGGTCTATGCCGCGATCCTGCTGGCGCCGCAGCTGGCGATCCATGGATCGGAGGGCGTCGAGGGCGGCCATGCCGGCGATTGGCGCGGGCACCTCACGCACAAGAACTTCGCCGCGCCGGTGTTCTCGATCCTCACCATGATCGGGATCTATTGCTGGCGCAGCGGGATCAGGCTGCGGGGACTGGCGATCATCGGCCTCGGCACGCTCTTCGTGCTGAACAGCGGCTCCAAGACGACGATGGGTTTCCTGCCGATCGCGGTGGGGCTCGTGCTGTTCGCGCGCCTGACGGGAAGGCCGCGCCTCGTGCTCGCGATCCATGTCGCGTTGGTGCTGCTGGTTGCGGGGCTGACGGTCGGCACCGTGCTGTCACCGGCGCTGCTTCAAGTCTCGGCCTCGCTGAGCTCCGACCCGACGTTCACGGGTCGCGATGAAATCTGGCGCTTCGCCATGACCCATATCGGCGAGAAGCCCTGGCTGGGGCACGGGATCTTCGGATTCTGGCAGACGCCGGTCGTCACCAGGCTCGAGGAGAATTTCGAGGCCAGCTGGGACATTCGCGGTATCGGCTCGGCGCACAACAGCTATCTCGACGCGATGCTGATGTTCGGCATTCCCGGCGCGATCGTGGTGATCTTCTGCCTGATGGTCCTGCCGCTGCGGAATTATCTGCGCGCCGTGCAGGACCCGGCGCGGCAAAGGCTGGCGGATCTGTTCGCGATGATCGTGATCCTGATGACCTATGTCGGCATGCTTGAATCGTTTTTCCTCAACCGCGCTGATCCGCTCTGGGTCCTGTTCGCGTTCGCCGTGCTGGGGATGGAGTTCGTCAGCCGCATGCGGACCCGGCGAGCCTGAGCCGCCGGGCCGGGAGCGCAGGCCCGCGCCCTCAGCGCGTTGCCGGTGCGATGCCTGCCGCGGCCTTGCCGCTGCCGGCTTCGGGCGCTGCCGGCGAGCCGGTTTCGGGCGGCCGGTCGCCGAGGACATAGCGCTTCACCTTGAGGAACGGCTTCTCGACATAAAGCCAGGAGAACAGCGCGAAGGCGGTCACGATCGGGGCGGACACCAGGAACAGGATCACGCCGTCGCCATGGACGAAGTCGAACTTCGCCACCAGCGCCTGTTGGATCGGGAAGCCGTAGAGGTAGATGCCGTAGGAGACGTCGAGCTTGCGCAGCAGTTCGGGCAGGCGCAGCGGCAGCAGGCCGATATAGATGACGCAATAGGTCAGGAAGGGCGTGACGAGGAAGGCGAGCTCGCGCGGAGCCGACATCAGCACGAGCGAAGTCGCCAGCGCCGCGAGGAAGAGCAGCCAATGGATCTTCAGATGGTCGCGCCACTGGAAGTAGACGCATCCGACGAAGAAATAGAAGAC
>JAEXUU010000704.1 GCA_023452965.1 Pseudomonadota bacterium
GTTGCGGCGTCAACACCTTCCTCGTCGGCGAGAGCCTGATGCGTCAGGACGACGTTGCAGGCGCGACCCGTCAGCTCCTGACCGGAAAGGCGACGGAGGCGGCGGCGTGAGCCGGCTTTCGCATCTCGACAGCCAGGGCCAGGCCCATATGGTCGATGTCGGCGACAAGGCGGAAACCGCCCGGATCGCCGTCGCCGAAGGCAGCGTCGTGATGCAGGTGGAAACGCTCGCGATCGTGCGCGCCGGCGACGCCAAGAAGGGCGACGTGCTCGGCACCGCCCGCCTCGCCGGGATCATGGCGGCAAAGAGGGCCCATGAGCTGATCCCGCTCTGCCACCCGCTGCTGCTGACCAAGATCGCCGTCGACCTCTCCATCGACGAGGCCCTGCCGGGCGTGCGGGTGCGGGCCGAAGTGCGCCTTACCGGCAAGACCGGCGTCGAGATGGAAGCGCTGACCGCCGTCAGCGTTGCCTGCCTGACGGTCTACGACATGGTCAAGGCGGTCGATCGCGGCATGCATATCGAAGCGATCCAGCTCGTCCACAAATCCGGCGGCAAGTCCGGCGTCTACGAAGTTGCGGAAGGGCAGAGATGAGCCTGACACCGGTTGCCGTCGCGCTGCGCGCGCTGCTCGACAGCGTTCCCGGAACCACCGGCGTCGAAACCCTGCCGCTGGCGCGCTGCGCCGGCCGGGTGCTGGCGGCCGATGTCGCGGCGCTGCGCACCCAGCCGCCCTTCGCCAATTCGGCGATGGACGGCTATGCCGCCCGCGCCGATGACCTCCAGCCCGGCAAGGAACTGCGGGTGATCGGCGAATCCGCCGCCGGCCGCGGTTTTTCCGGCGCGGTCGCCCCCGGCGAGACCGTCCGCATCTTCACCGGCGCGCCGCTGCCCGAGGGCACCGACGCCATCCTGATCCAGGAGCATGCCGAGGGCGTCGACGGCCCGGTGATCCGCGTCACCAAGGCGGCAGCTAGGGGCCAGTTCGTGCGCGCCGCCGGGCTCGATTTCGGCAGTGGCGAGGTCCTGCTCGCGGCCGGCCGCCGCCTCGACAGTGCCGCGCTCGGCCTTGCGGCCGCAATGGGGCATCCGGAGCTTCCGGTGCGCCGCAAGCCCGTGGTCGCGATCCTCGCCACCGGCGACGAGCTCGTCCTGCCGGGCGAGCCGGTCGGCCCCGACCAGATCGTCGCCTCGAACAGCTATGCGCTGGCCGCACTGGTCGAGCAGGCCGGCGGCACGGCGCTCGATCTCGGCATCGCCCGCGACAACCACCCCGATCTCGCGGCCCGCATCGAGGCGGCGAAGGCGGCGAATGCCGATGTGCTGATCACGCTCGGCGGCGCCTCGGTCGGCGCGCATGACCTCGTCCAGGCCGCGCTCAAGGCCCAGGGCATGGATCTCGGCTTCTGGAAGATCGCGATGCGGCCGGGCAAGCCGATGATGATGGGCAGGCTCGGCCCGATGGTCGCGCTTGGCCTGCCCGGCAACCCGGTCTCCTCGATCGTCTGCGGACACCTCTTCGTCACGCCGCTGATCGAGGCGCTGCTCGGCATGGCCGAGCCGGAGCGCGACCGCGGCGAGCCGGCGGTCCTCGCCGTCGACCTGCCGGCGAATGACGAGCGCCAGGACTATCTGCGCTCGACCTTCGTGACGGAGGCAGGCGAGCACCGGGTGAAGCCCTTTCCCAAGCAGGATTCCTCGATGCTGGCGAACCTCGCCCGGGCCGAGGCGCTGGTGATCCGGCCGGTTTTCGCCGAACCGGCCAAGGCGGGCGATCCGTGCCGGATCATCCGGTTGCGCTGAGGCCGATCAGCGGCAGCGCAGATAGCGCGCGCCGCCATAGACGACCTCGTCGTTCGAGACGACCTTGAGGGACTGGCTGGCGCGACGCTTCGGCCCGTCGATGCTGAAGCAGGTGCCGCTCAGCCGGTATTCGTTGGCGGATACGCGGTCTATCCGGCTGAAATGGCAGCCGCCCTCGCCGGCCTCGCCGGTGCGGCCGCCGCGGTTGAAGCCGACATAGGCGCCCTCGGTGCCCTCCTTCAGCCATCTGCAGCCCTGCTGCGCCGGATCGCCGAATTCGCCGCGCACCGGCAGTTCGGCGGCGCTCGCCATACCGGCCACCGCCGCGGCCATCAGCGCGCTCAATATCCTCAACCTGACCGCCATCGCTCCCTCCCTCTCGCCGTGGCGCCCCACGCCGGGCAAAGCTTCGCTTGCACGCAGAAGGGCCAGTTTCGCGCGGCGCAATACGGCCGACGGACGTCCCTTGCGGAACACAAGGCGAACGGGTATGTTGTTCGTGCTTTGTTTCGATTCCGATGCGAAAGGCCGGGGCGGCGAGATCATGCTGACACGCAAACAGTTCGAACTGCTTCGCTTCATCCATGAACGCCTGCGGGAATCCGGCGTACCGCCCTCCTTCGACGAGATGAAGGACGCGCTCGACCTGCGTTCCAAATCCGGCATCCACCGGCTGATCATGGCGCTGGAGGAACGCGGTTTCATTCGCCGGCTGCCGAACCGCGCCCGCGCGCTCGAAGTCATCAAGATGCCGGACGGGATCGGCGGGCCGCAGGCGCAGCGCGGGCGCTTCAGCCCCTCGGTCGTTCAGGGCGGCCTTGGCCAGACCCCGCCTGCCCCGGCAGCCAATCTAGCCAAGCCGCGCCCGGCGGGCGCCGAGGAGAACGGGCGCTCCACCGTCTCCATCCCAGTCATGGGCCGCATCGCCGCCGGCACGCCGATCTCGGCGATCCAGGATCGCAGCCATAGCGTCTCCATGCCCGCCGACATGCTCGGCGGCGGCGAGCACTATGCGCTCGAAGTCCGCGGCGATTCGATGATCGAGGCCGGCATTCTCGACGGCGACACCGTCGTCATCCGCAAGCAGGACACGGCCAATACCGGCGACATCATCGTCGCCCTGATCGACGACGAGGAAGCGACGCTGAAGCGCCTGCGCAAGCGCGGCTCCTCGATCGCGCTCGAGGCGGCCAACCCGGCCTATGAGACCCGCGTGCTCGGCCCGGACCGGGTCAAGATCCAGGGCCGGCTCGTCAATCTGATGCGGCGCTACTGAAGCATCCCGCTGTCCTCCGCCTGCTCGGTCGGCACGTTTGCGGGCGTACGTGCTGGCTCCGAAGGCACGGTCGCAGGAGCGGGCCGGGCCCGGGTCCAAGGTCGCAGACGCGTTGCGTCCTCGGCGGTGTAGGCGCGCCAGCTGCCGCCGCGCACGGACCCAAGCGCCGTCGCGCCATCGCGGGCGAGCGCGGCCCGGTCGATCAGTCGGGCGGTACAGGTGCCTTTGACGTGGAGCGGCGTGACGACGAGGTCGGCGCGCTGGCAGTCCTCGACGATGGCGACGCGGTCCTTTGTGTAGGCGACATTGCGGCCATCCTTGAGACGGATCACGCAGCCGCGCGCGTCGCAGGCGGCGCCCTCTCGCAAGGTGGCATCATCCGGAGGGCGGGAATCGCCGTCGGCATGGAGCCATTGCGTCAACACGAAGCGACTCGGCTTGCCTGCCAGGACGAGTCGTCCTTCGGCACCGCGCACCAGGATGCCGGAACCGTCGCGCTCGATCAGGATGTCGGGCCGCGTCGGGTCCGAGGCGAGCGCCAGGCCGGCGCAGAGCGGCAGCGCCGCGAGGAAGCGCAGGGCCGTCGTCCACAAGGTCAGCCAGAGCAGCGCCAGCGCGAACAGGGCGAGCGCCACGGGATCGAAGGCGGGCAGCACCATGGTCGAGCGTTCGATACCGGCGACCCAATGGGCGAGCTGCAGGACGAGACCGGAAGCCCAGCCCATCAGGGCCCAGGCCGGCCAGTCGAGCCCGAACGGATAGGCCAGCACGCCGAAGACCGCGGCCGGCATGACGATCAGCGAGACGAAAGGCAGGGCGAGCGCGTTGCCGAGCAGGCCGAACGGGTTGAAGGTCTGGAAGTGGTAGACGCCGAAGGGCGCAGTCGCGGCCGTCGCCAGCAAGGTGGTGACGATGATGCCGACGGCCGAGAGCCAGAGCGGCCGCAGCGGCCAGGGCCAGCTTGCGGCGGCCGCATCTGGCGGGCGCTCCTGCCAGCGTTCGGCGAAGGCGATCAGCGCCGCGACCGCGCCGAAGGACATCTGGAAGCTCGGCCCGAGCAGCGCCTCCGGCTCGCGCAGCAGCACGATGATCGCGGCGAGTGCGAGATTGCGCATGCTGAGGGCCGGCCGGTCGACCAGGATGGCGCCGAGCATCACCAGCGTCATGATCAGCGAGCGCACGGTCGCGACCTCTGCGCCGGAGAAGACGCAATAGGCGGTAGCGCCGAACATCGCGGCGAGCGCGGCGATTTTCTTGACTGGCCAGAACAGCGCGATGCCTGGCGACAGCGCCAGCAATGCCCTCGCGAGCCAGAAGATCGTGCCGGCCGCCAGGACCATGTGCAGGCCGGAGATCGAGACGATGTGGTAGATGCCGGCGGCGCGCAGGTCGTCATTGGTCGGCTCAGTGATCAGGCCACGCTTGCCGGTGACCAGGGCGGCTGCCATCGCACCCGCCTGCCCGCCGCCGATGGTGGCGATGCGCTCGGTCAGCGCATTGCGGGCCTGGTCGATGGCGACGCTCCAGGCGAGCTGCCGCGACTGCGGCACCGGCGCAGGTGCCAGCGCGACCTTGCCGGCGATGCTGCCGACGGCGCCGATGCCGCGGAAGAAGGCGTCGCGGGCAAAATCGTAGCCGCCGGGGCGGGCCGGTCCGGGCGGCGGCAGGAGCCGCGCGGTCGCGACGATGTGATCGCCGGGCTTCAGTGTCGTCGCGGCCGTGCTGACACGTATCCGGCGCGGCCGCTGCTGCGGATGGACGCCCGGCATGTCGGTGACCACCACGAGGAGGCGGACACCCTTCTCGCGCTGCTCCAGCGCCTCGACGAAACCTGTGACCTTGCCGACGTGAAGACGGGCGAGCGCCGGCGCCGCGATACTCGCCGTGCGCCAGGCTCCGGCCGCGAAACCGGCGAAGACGGCGGCGAACCCCAGGCAGATCGCCATGGCGAGGCGCTTATGGCGCAGCAGCGACGCTGCGAGCGCCGACAAGGCGAAGCCGAGCAGCGGCGCAATCAGGCCCGGCTCACGATCGGCGAGGAAATACAGGATGACGCCGAGCCCGAGCGGCACGGGAAGCCAGTTGAAGAGGCGGCGGCGCTCGACCTCGGTTTCAAGCATGGCACCGAGGCGCATGCGCCAGCTGGCGGGATTCCAGGCCGGGTTCTGCGTCAGACGGCGCGTCCACCCTGCCCCGCCCTGCAAGGCAAGGACAGCCGCAACGGTCTTGCGGCGACGCCGGGGCGGAACGGAGAGCAATCGGCCTCCCTTTCGCCGCCGGCGCAGGAAGCGCTTAACGGCGGCCGCAAAGCCATGTTACAGCGACCGCGCCGGTTGTCAGCCCCGGCCGAGACCGCCCGTGAGCCGGCCCTCGCCCTTCATCCGCCCGTTCCGTCGGAGTCCTTCTTTCATGAGCGATGAGGTCGTCACGCGCTTTGCGCCGTCGCCTACCGGATTCCTCCATATCGGCGGCGCCCGCACCGCCCTGTTCAACTGGCTCTATGCACGCCGCCATGGCGGCAGGATGCTGTTGCGTATCGAGGATACCGATCGCGAGCGCTCCACCGATGCCGCGATCGCCGCGATCCTCGACGGGCTGTCCTGGCTCGGCCTCGATTGGGACGGTCAGACCGTCTACCAGTTCCAGCGCGCCGCCCGTCACCGCGAGGTCGCCGAGCAGATGCTCGCCGCCGGCAATGCCTATTATTGCTATGCGACGCCGCAGGAACTCGACGAGATGCGCGAGAAGGCCAAGGCCGAAGGCCGGCCGATGCGCTATGACGGGCGCTGGCGCGACCGCGACCCGGCGACGGCGCCGGCCGGCGTCAAGCCGGTGATCCGCCTGCGGGCCGAGCAGACCGGCGAGACCGTGGTCGAGGACGAGGTCCAGGGCCGCGTCGTCTGGCAGAACGAGAATCTCGACGACCTCGTCCTGCTGCGCTCCGACGGCAACCCGACCTACATGCTCGCCGTGGTCGTCGATGACCACGACATGGGTGTCACCCATGTCATCCGCGGCGACGACCACCTCACCAATGCGGCGCGGCAGACGCAGATCTATCAGGCGATGGGCTGGAAGGTTCCCAGCATGTCGCACATCCCGCTGATTCACGGCGCTGACGGGGCCAAGCTCTCCAAGCGCCATGGCGCGCTCGGGGTCGATGCCTACCGGGCCATGGGCTATCTGCCGGCCGCCTTGCGCAACTATCTGCTGCGCCTCGGCTGGAGCCATGGCGACCAGGAGATCTTCTCGACCGAGGAGATGACGGCGCTGTTCAACCTCTCTTCGATCGGGCGCTCTCCGGCGCGCTTCGACTATGCCAAGCTGGAGAACCTGAACGGGCTCTATATGCGCCAGTCGGACGACCGCGAGCTGCTGGAGGCCCTCAAGGCGATCCTGCCCGAGATCGGGCCGGCCCGCGGTGTGCCGGCGAAACTCGACCCGGCGCTCGAAAGCCGGTTCCTGGCCGCCATGCCCGGATTGAAGGAACGCGCCAAGACTTTAGTCGAACTGCTGGACAGCGCCTTCTATCTCTATGCCCAGCGTCCGTTGGCCCTCGAGCCCAAGGCGGCTGCGCTGCTCGACGATGCGGCGCGCGAGCGGATGCCGAAGCTGGCCGAGAAGCTCGCGGCGCTGCCGGACTGGGAAACCCCGGCGCTCGAAGCCGCCGTACGCGAATTCGCCGAGGCAAACAGCGTCAAGCTCGGCCAGGTGGCGCAGCCGCTGCGCGCCGCCCTGACCGGCCGCACCACCTCTCCGGGGCTGTTCGACGTGATGGCCGTGCTCGGGCGCGAGGAGGTTCTGGCGCGGCTCTCCGACGTCGCCTGAGCCGGCGGCGCAGCAGCGGCGATGCCGCACTGCGGGAGGTAACAGCGGAGCCCATGTCGCTCTCTGTTGAACCCCTCCCGGAAATGGTCTAGCAACGCGGCGTGGCGGCTGCTCCTTCCCCGGAGCGGCCGCTGCCAAAAACGCTTCAAAATCAGTCTGATGAACGCTTCCTCGCCGCAGCGGCACCCTCACATTCCGTCATGGAGCCGGCATTGCGGAGCTTCGGACGGCGCCAGATGACCAGTGATCGGTCGGAACGACATTCGGCCGCTGAGATGATTTGAGATCGAGCCTGAAAGGATCGGCATCCATGAGCGGAACCACGAGTCAGTTGAGTGTCGACGGCAAGACCGTCGACATGCCGGTCAAGGCTGGATCGATCGGACCTTCGGTCATCGACATCGGCAAGCTCTACGCCCAGACCGGGATGTTCACCTACGATCCCGGCTTCACCTCGACGGCGAGCTGCGAGTCGCAGATCACCTATATCGACGGCGACGAGGGCGTTCTGC
>JAEXUU010000796.1 GCA_023452965.1 Pseudomonadota bacterium
GATCAAGACTGGATCGGCGCCGAGGCATGCGACGACCGCGACTGCCGTGGCAAGCAGGTCGGAGATGAACAGCGTGCCGCGTTCGCCTTGCGGCTTTCGCGTGCTCGTCACGGCTGGCGGCGAAGGCGTGGTAGCGCCTGCCCGTTGCAGCGGACGGCCCAGCTCACGATCGTCGCAATCCTCAGAGGCTGCGCAGGCCGAGAGCCGTGCTGGCCTCTTCGGCCATCCAGCCGAGGCGCTCATAGTCGCCGCGCCAGTACAGGAGCGCGGCGTCGTCGCCGCCGAGCCTGATCTCGCGGACGCGGCCGATGACGATGGCGTGCGAATGGCGCTCGATCAGCTCCTCGACCTCGCAGTCGAGCGCCGCGCGCGCGCCATCGAGCAGCGGTGCGCCGCTCGGCCCGGTCGACCAGCTGGCGCCGGCATAGCGCGCCGCGCCCTTCTCGCCTCCGCGACCGGCGAAGCGGTCGGCGATCTGCTTCTGCGCCGCATTGAGGAAGTTGACCGCAAAGCTGCGATGGCGGGTCAGAACCGGAAAGCTCGACGAGGCCAGGTTCAGGCCGAACATCAGCGTCGGCGGCTCCGCGGAGAGCGAGGCCACCGAGGTCGCGGTGAGGCCGGTCCGGTTCTCGCCGCGGCCGGTGGTGATGACGCTGACTCCGCCCGCGAGATGGCGCAGGGCGGCGCGAAACGCCGCGACATCCTCGCGGGCCGGGACCGGCCCGGAGGCGAGCCGGGCAATGCGGATGCCGCCTCGGCTGCGTAGCGCTGGCTCGGTCGGGGACGCCTTGGTGACAAGCGGAACGATCGTCATCGGCAACCTCGCAGGATCAGGCCGGAAGGCGGGCGGTGGGGCGACGACGCGTCGCGCGCTCCCCGATGGCGGCGCGGTAGGCGTCGGCAATCGAGCCGAAATGCCGGCCGTCGAGGGCGTCGAAGGCCGGCCGGGATGAGAAGAAGCGGAAATCGGTGCCGGAGCCGACGACGAGTCCGGCCGCGATGCCGCGAACCTCGATCAGGATGGTCTGGGACATGGTGCCTCCTTCGCCGGAGAGCCGGCGTTGCAGAGTTCTGGAATGGCGTGAAGTATCCGATGATTCAGTTGCGCGAGCCGGTGCTCAGCGACATCGGGTTGTGCCGATTGGCGGCGCTTCAAGAAGAATAAGAGCTCGTATCATAAACGTGACTCCGTCATTCGGAGCCCACGATTCTCTCGTGGTGCTTTTAGCGTTGATGACGCGGTGCAAGTTGCTCCAGAAAATCCCGCGATCCAGCGAAACGATTATCGATCGATACTGTCATTCTTTCCGGCCGATGCCGTCCGGTCAATGAAAGGGGATTTCAAAGATCTGGCGCTCAGGAGGCGGAAGCGCCTCCCGAGCGCCGTGCCGGTGGCAGAATTCCGTTGCGCCTTTGCGGCGCCGGTCCGCACGGGGCGAAAGGCTCTGGCGAGCGAGCGGGATGGGTTGTCGCCCGCGATGCCATGCCGGCCGGGCGAGGGGGCGCTTTAAGCAGAATGCGGCAAACGAGCCCTTTTTCCTCGCTTCCTTGGGGCAGGCGAAAACGTTTTTCGGCCTCGTTGCGTTAATTAAAAAGAACATTCGTTTGACTTAAAGAACGTTCCTTTCCCAGAATTTAGCGAGAACGGCGGGTTGTCCCGGCCG
Source organism: Pseudomonadota bacterium (assembly GCA_023452965.1). The sequence goes on from JAEXUU010000796.1 coordinate 1,665, forward strand.
ATATCCAGAATTCGTGAAAGGCGCGAGCGATGACCCATACGAACGAGCTTTCGAATTGCTTCAGGCCCGGCCGGCGTGCGTCGCTGAAGGCTTTGCTTGTTCTGCCGCTGCTCGTTTCTTCTTTCGGTTTCGTCCGCGCTCAGGGCGCTCTGCCGACGCAGGTTCCGGGGGGTACGAAGCTCGTCGTTGCCGACCAGAACGAGGCGCTGCAGACGCTGATGCAGGCATCCGGCGCCCAGGCGAAACTGTCGAGCGCGGTCAGCTATGCCAACTTCCTCGGCGGCCCCGCCATTCTTGAAGCCTTCCGGGCCGGAGCGCTCGATCTCGCCACGGTCGGCAACACGCCGCCGATCCAGGCGCATGCCGCCGGCGAGCAGATCCCGATCGTCGCCGCACGCGTCTCCTCCGAGACCGATTACTTCCTCGCCTTGCGCCCGGGGCTCAAGCTGAGCAGCCTCGAGGAGCTGAAGGGCCGCAGCATCGCTTATGGCGAGGGCACCGGGCGCCAGCCCTTCGTGCTGAATGCGCTGAAACTCGCCGGGCTGACCCGCAAGGACGTCAAGCTCGTACCGCTCCGCGCCGCAGACTTCCCCGATGCGGTACGGACCGGCCAGGTCGACGTCGCAGCGCTGAACGAGCCGCATTTCTCCCGTTACCTCGCCGACTTCGCCGACCGCGGCGCGAGCGCGCTCCCGAAGGAGCAGAACGACAGGTTGCCGAAGAGCCTGACCTATCTCTACGCCAGCAAGAGGGCGCTCGACGACCCCGCGAAGGCGGCGGCGATCCGCGAGTTCGTCGCTGCCTGGATCGATGCCAACCGCTGGTCGCATCGCAATGTCGATGCCTGGGTCGATGCCTATTACGTCAAGCGCCAGAACCTGAAGCACGCCGATGGCCGCAAGATCGTCGAGTCCGAGGGCGCCTTCGAGTTTCCTCTCCTCGCCAGCCTGATCGCCAAGCAGCAGTCGCTGATCGACGTGATCCACGAGGCCGGCGACCTGCCGAAGCGCCTCGATGCCCGCCAGGAATTCGATCTGCGCTTCGACGACGTCATCGCCGGCAAGACCAACTGAACGCGCTCGGGAGATTTCGCATGACGCTCTTCGATCACGCGCTCGATGCGCAGGCCCTGATCGGCAGCCCGGCGAGGGGAGCCCCTGCCAGGGCTGCCGTGAGGCCCCCGCGC
>JAEXUU010000802.1 GCA_023452965.1 Pseudomonadota bacterium
AGGGCAGGAAGTAGAAGGCCGCGGTGGGGATGCAGGCCAGCGCGATCAGCCCGGCGCGTCGGCTGCCGAGATCGCGCATCGCGAAGATCGAGCTGTCGAATTCGTCGAGCATGCGACGGACCAGCGGCAGCATCTCGCGCCCCACCATGGTCAGCGCCACGCGTCGCGTCGTCCGCTCGAGCAGGGCGGCGCCGACCGCCGCTTCGAGCCGCTGGATCCGCCGGCTCAGCGCCGGTTGCGACATGTTCAGGGCTTCGGCCGCCCGGTGGAAGCCGCCGAGCTCGACCACGGCGACGAAGGCGCGCAAGTCCAGTGCTTCGAAATTGATGCTCATCACGTATCAATAGCGCCGATCTCTGCATTTCACAGTGATTATCGGATTTGGGATGACAGAGGCGTCGCAATTGCCGGGGCTCGCCCTTGTCCGCTCCCTTCCAGCTTCAGCGCGCCAAGCCCCTGCGCATTCCCTGCGAGCTGATGCGCGGCGGCACCTCGCGCGGCCCGTTCTTCCTCGCAGCCGATCTGCCGGCGGAGCCGGCGGCGCGTGCCGGCGTGCTGCTCGCGGTGATGGGTTCGCCGCATATGCTGCAGCTCGACGGGCTCGGCGGCGGCAATTCGCTGACCAGCAAGGTTGCGATCGTCAGTCGCTCGGCCCGGGCCGATGCCGATGTCGATTATCTCTTCGCTCAGGTCGCGGTCGACCGCGCGCTGGTCGATCTCGGTCCCAACTGCGGCAACATGCTCGCCGCCGTCGGCCCCTTCGCGATCGAGGCCGGGCTGGTCCCTGCCAGGGAAGGCGAGACGCCGGTGCGCGTCTACAACAGCAATACCGGAGCGCTGGTCGAGGCTCTGGTCAGCACCCCCGATGGCATCGTCGAATATGACGGTACGACCGCCATCGACGGCGTCGCCGGCACGGCGGCCGCGGTGAAGCTCAACTTCCTGCGCGCCGTCGGTTCCAAGACCGGCGCGCTCCTGCCGAGCGGCAAGGTCCGCGAGACCATCGACGGCGTCCCGGTCACCCTGGTCGACTACGCTACGCCGATGCTGTTGCTGCGGGCCATCGACTTCGGTCTTGCGGGCGACGAGACGCCGGCCGAACTCGATGCCGATGACTATCTGCTGGCGCGTCTCGAAACGATCCGCCGCGAGGCCGGCCGGCGCATGGGCCTCGGCGATGTCGCCGGCCATGTCCTGCCCAAAATCGGGCTGCTTTCGCCCGCCCGCGACAGCGGCAGCCTGACATCGCGCTATTTCACGCCGGACCGCTGCCATCGCAGCCACGCTGTGACCGGAGCGCTCTGCATCGCCGCGGCGAGCAGGCTCGCCGGCAGCGTCGCCCAGGAGGTGCTTTCGCCGCATCCGGGTTCGCTCGTCACGATCGAGCATCCGAGCGGCACCATCCAGGTCGATCTCGCGCTGGACGAAGCCGGCGAGGTCGTGCGTGCGAGCCTCATTCGGACCGCGCGCCGCATCTTCGAAGGAAACGTAATCGTCCCCGCCAACGCGATGTTGGCGCTTGCAGAGGGCGGAAACGGGAGGAAATCGCAGCCATGACCACGACGCGCCGTCAATTCTGTACCTTAATGGCGAGCCTCGCGGCCGGCACCTGCCTGTCTGAAGCTGCGGCTGCGCAGGCGGTCTTCCCCGAGCGGCCGATGCGGCTGCTCGTGCCTTATGCCGCCGGCGGCGGCACCGATGCGATCGCGCGGCTCGTCGCCCAGGGCGTCGGCGAGCGGCTCGGCCAGTCGCTGGTCGTCGAGAACAACGGCTCGGCGGGCGGCAATCTCGCGACGGCGCAGGCGGCCTCGTCCCCGGCCGATGGCTACACGGTGCTGATGGCCAATCAGGGGCCGATGGTGGTCAACCCGCATCTATTCAAGAACGTCAGGGTCGATCCCTTGTCCGCCTTCGACCCGCTGACCTTGATCTCGGCCGCGCCGCTGGTGGTCGTGGTCGCGGCTGGCTCGCCGCACAAGTCGCTGGCCGAACTCGTCGGCCAGGCGCAGAAGAACCCGGGCAAGCTGACCTATGGCTCTGCTGGCAACGGCTCGGCCAGCCATCTTGCCACCGTACTCTTGTCCCAGACGGCGCAATTCAACGCGGTGCATGTGCCTTATCGCGGCGCAGGTCCTGCCTTGACCGATCTGCTCGCCGGCAATTCCGATTTCATGGTCACCACCGTGCCCTCGGTGCTCGGCCTGATCGAGGGCGGCAAGGTCAGGGCGCTGGCGGTGACCGGCAGGGCCCGGGCCAAGCTCTTCCCCGAAGTGCCTTCGGTGGCCGAGAGCGGGTGGCCGAATTACGAGGCGACCGCCTGGTACGGCTTCGTCGTGCCGAAGGGGACGCCGAAGCAGGTCGCGGCCAGGCTGCGGAACGCGACCGTCGAGACGATCAACAGCGCGCTGATCCGCGAGCGGCTGCAGAACGAAGGCGCCGAGCCGATCGGCAATGCGCCCGAGGAGTTCGCGGCGATGATGGAGGCGGAATCACGCCGCTGGGCCGGGATCATCCGCGAGGCCCGCCTCGCGATCAATTGAAGCTTCAGGCGATCCGCTTGTCCGCGGAGTCGCAGAGATCGGCGACGATGCAGCTTTCGCAGGCCGGGCGCAGGGCCTTGCAGGTATAGCGCCCGTGCAGGATCAGCCAGTGATGGGCATGCCGCCCGAACTCGGCGGGAATCGCCTTCTCCAGCCCGAGCTCGACCTGCAGCACGTTCTTGCCCGGCGCGATGCGCAGGCGGTTGGCGACGCGGAAGACATGGGTGTCGACCGCGTGGGTGATCTCGCCGAAAGCGATGTTGAGCACGACGTTTGCGGTCTTGCGGCCGACACCGGGCAGGCTCTCCAGCGCCTCGCGCGTGGTCGGCACGGCGCTGCCGAATTCGGCGATCAGCTTCTCGCAGAGTGCGATGACGTTCTTCGCCTTGGTGCGGTAGAGCCCGATCGTCTTGACCAGCTCGCGCACCTGGTCCTCGCCGAGCGCCAGCATCTTCTCGGGCGTGTCGGCGAGTTCGAACAGCCGCTTCGTCGCCTTGTTGACCCCGGCATCGGTCGCCTGGGCCGAGAGCAGGACCGCGACCAGCAACGTGAAGGCGTTGACATAGTCGAGCTCGCCTTTCGGCTCCGGCCTTGCCGTGCGGAAGCGCGTGAAGATCTCGCGGATTTCTGCGGCGCTGCGGGGCTTCGGATTCGTGATCCGCTTGCGCGCCGGCGTGCGCTGCTGGCCCCTGTTCGCTTCGCTCATGGCGGCGTTATAATCGCAGGATGAGCTTGAGCAAGCCCGATCCCGAGAGCGCGGCCGCGGCCTTCGCCGCCGTGGCGGAGCGGCCTGTCTTCGACGCGACGATCACGCCGCATCGCTCGCTCGGCCAAAGCGGGTTCCGGCTCGTGATGACCCTGGTCTGCCTGACCAGTGTCGTCGCGTCGGTGCCTTTCGTCCTGCTGGGCGCCTGGCCCGTCGCCGGCTTCTTCGGCCTCGATATCCTGGCACTGTTCATCGCCTTCAAGGTCAATTTCAACACCGCGCGCGCCTTCGAGCGCATCGTGGTGACGCCCCTCGAAATCGTGCTGCGCCAGGTCTCCCATCGCGGCAAGGAAGCAGTCTGGCGCTCCAATCCGGCCTGGACGAAGCTGGAGCGCGAGCATGACGAGGATTACGGGCTGATGCGCCTGGCGCTCGTCTCGCGCGGCCGCAAGGTTGCGCTCGCCGCGGCCCTGTCGCCGCAGGAGCGTGAAGGCTTCGCGTCGGCACTCTCGGCCGCCCTGACGAAAGCCCGGCGCGGGCCCGATTACGAACCTGTCTGACGCGCATGGCGGCGACGATCATCCCGTTGATCGCGCTCGGGGTGATCGTCTTCGTGCTGGTGGCGGCCATTCGCGCCAATCGCGGCCCGCGCGGAAAGCTGCCACCGCAGGACGGCGGGGAGGCCTCGCGCCGTGCCTATGCACTCAAATTGCGCGATCGGCTCGATCATTCTCTGTTCGGGCCGGTGCTGGCGGGGGAGGTCTGGGACAGGGTGATGCAGCACCCGGTCGAACGCGGCCTGGTCCATGAGTTCCATCGCGATTTCTGCGGCCATGGTCTGATCCGCACGCAGGCCGGGATCAAGCTCTGCGATATCCTCGACGGTCATCATGCCGGGAATGCGATCGCCGAGTGGACCGCTAGGGAGGATTTCGTCGCCTTCTTCGCCGAGCAGTCGGATTATAGCTGGAGCGGCTGGGACGAGACCTCGCCGGTTTTTGCCACCAACGACGAATGGCAGCGCAACAACCAGCGCCTGACCCGCGAGAAGCTGCGGCGTTTCGTTTCTGGCCCGATCCTCGCCTGAGGCGTCAGCGCCGCTGCGCCAGCCAGATCGTGTGGCCGCCGCAGGCCGCATCCTCGACGACATGCTCGACGACGGCAAAGCCGTTCTCTTCGAGCAGGCGGCGATATTCCTCCGGGGCGAGGCTGGCATGGTAGAGTGGCTCGCCCTCGAAGGTACCAACCGCCTCGCCATGGCCGGGCCCGCTGGTGAAGAGCAGGGCGGCGCCCTCGGCTGCATGCTCACGGAAGCGCGGGAACATCAGGCGCTGGTCGGCCTGACGAAGGTGGAAGAAGCTGTCCCAGGCGATCAGCCCGTCGAAGCGCCTGCCGAGCGCGAGACTGCGCATGTCGGCGACCTGCCAGGAGTGCTGCGGAAAGCGTTCGCGACAGAGCCCGATCAGCGGTTCGGAGGAATCGACGCCGGTCACCGCGCAGCCGCGCTCGATAAGGTGCCGCGCAATCGGCTCGCCCATGCCGCAGCCGATGTCGAGAACGGAAGGCGCCGCCGGCAGCAGCGACAGGAAGCGGTCGAGCCAGCGTGCCTCCATCAGCTTGCGGCCGCGCTGCCGGTCATAGGCGGTGGCATGACGCTGATAGAGCGAGATGATGGCGTCGGCGGAATCGGTCATCCCTGGAATTCTAAGCGCGTCGCGCAGAGAAGACGAGCTTGTCAGCTTTCGGGTGGGAGACGCATGCTGACAGGACTAGCTTCGCGACCATGAGATCAGATCGCGAGGACAGAACGATGAACGTTCACCCCGGCTTCCGAACTGCGATGAAACCGATCAACCTCTCCAATGCCGTGCTCGCCCGCGCAGCCGAGGCGATCCCCTCGGAGGCCGATTTCCCGGCGGCCGCGCCCGGCTCCGACTACGACACGGTGCGCCGCATCCTCGCCTACATCACCAACAACTGGCGTCAGCAGCCGACGATCGAGGCGATCGCGGAAGCTGCCGGCGCGACCCCGACCGACGTCCATCACCTGTTCCGGCGCTGGTGCGGGCTGACGCCGAAGGCTTTCCTGCAGGCGATCACGCTCGACAACGCCAAGGGGCTGTTGGCCTCCTCCGCCAGCATCCTCGACACCAGCTACGAGGTCGGCCTCTCCGGCCCCGGCCGGCTGCACGACCTCTTCGTCAGTCACGAGGCGATGTCGCCGGGCGAATGGAAGACCGGGGGCGAAGGGCTGCGGCTTTCCTACGGCTTCCATGCCTCGCCCTTCGGCGAGGCGCTGATCGTGGTCACCGAGCGTGGCCTTGCCGGGCTCGGCTGGGTCTCGAACGGCCAGGATGGCGGCAAGGTCGTCGGCGGCCGGGCCGAGGCGCTGGCCGACATGATGCGCCGCTGGCCGCATGCCGATTATCGCTTCGATCCGCAGGCGACCAACCCCTATGCCGGCCGCATCTTCGAGCCGGAGCGCTGGTCGCCGCAGACGCCGCTGCGTGTCGTGCTGATCGGCACCGATTTCGAAGTGCGGGTCTGGGAGACACTGCTGAAGATCCCGGTCGGCTGCGCCACCACCTATGGCGATGTCGCAGGCCATATCGGCAAGCCCTCGGCGGCCCGAGCCGTCGGTGCGGCGGTCGGCAAGAACCCGATCTCCTTCGTCGTGCCC
>JAEXUU010000830.1 GCA_023452965.1 Pseudomonadota bacterium
CCCGAGAACCATATCGGCAAGGTCATCCGTATCCGCCCGGAGGGCGGGGCGGCGGAAGGCAATCCGAAGAAGCCGGGCTGGCAGCCGGAAGTCTGGTCGATCGGCCACCGGAACGTTCAGGGAGCTGCGCTCCATCCCCAGAGCGGGCAGCTCTGGACCGTCGAGCACGGCGCGCGTGGCGGCGACGAGGTCAACAGGCCGAAGGCCGGGCTGAACTATGGCTGGCCGGTGATCACCTATGGCATCGACTATTCCGGCCTTCGGATCGGCGAGGGCACCTCCAAGGCCGGGCTGGAGCAGCCGCTGTTCTACTGGGATCCGTCGATCGCGCCGTCGGGTGCCGTCTTCTACACGGGCGATCGCTGGCCGGCCTGGAAGAACTCGCTCTTCGTCGGCGCGCTCGCCGGCCAGATGCTGGTCCGCGTCTCGACGCAGGGCGAAAGGGTCACCGGCGAGGAGCGGCTGCTGACCGATATCGGCGAGCGCATCCGCGATGTCCGGCAAGGGCCGGACGGCTATCTCTACCTGCTCAGCGACGATGCCAAGGGCAAGATCCTGCGGGTCCGCCCGGCGCGCTGAGCCTCACGGCCCGCAATCCCATTCGCGCTCGACGACGAAGACCTTGCGGGTCGAAAGCTGCCCGCGCGTGTCGTAGAGATCGCCGACATAGTATTCCGTGCCGGCGGCGTCGCGCACGCTACGATCGACCTGCAGCGACCAGCCATAGCCGACATGGTTCGGCGCCTTCCAGTCGCGGTGGATGTTGGCCGGCGAGGCCGAAGCGAGGATGCGGGCGTTCTCGTCGCTCGGCGAGCAGGTCGGTCCGGCAAGGGCCGGGGCGGCGGCGACAGTCAGCGCGCTGGCGATCAGTGCCAGTTTTCTCATCTTGGTAGCCCTTGATCGATGTGGAGGGTCAGGTGATCTCGGCGAGCCTGGTGTCGAGCGACAGCACCAGGCACCAATGCGGCTCGAAATCGGCACCGAGCGGCCAGATCTGCTCCTTGAAGATTTCGAGCAGCGCCGCCTGGTAGCGTTCGAACCAGTCGCGCTGGCAAAGCACGAACTTGGTCGCGCCGACAATGGTCTCGCGGTCGATGATGCACAGCGGAACGATCTGCGGATTGACTTCGAGATAGTCCTGCACCGCGACCATCAGCGTCGGGTAGCCGGGGTGCAGCATGTCGTCGAGCACGATCAGCCCGCCCTCCGAAAGGCAGGCGGTGGCGAGCGCCAGGTCCTTCGACAGCGCGGCACGCGAATGCTCGCCGTCGACATGGATGAAGCGCAGTTTTTCGCCGCGGGCGTGGGCCAGCAGCTCGGCGGGTGCCATAGATCCGGCATCGCCCTTGATGGTGACGCGTTGCTCGGGCGCGATGCCGTATTTCAGGCAGTTGGCCTCGAAGCGCTCCTTCACCTCCGGGTTCGGCCATTCGAAGATGTCGATGCCGAGCGCGATCTCGCCGGGCTCGAGCGCATGCGCCAGGGCGATGAAGAAGCGGCCCTCGAAGGCGCCGATCTCGGCGATCGGCCCGGAAACGCCTTCCTCGGTCTGCAGCCGCAGAAGCCTTGCGCAGATCGCGGCGGCAAAGCGTGAGGACATGCCGACGACGCGCTCGTAGCCGTCGGCGAGATAGGCTTCGACAGCGGGGTGGCCCGAGGCGGGGAAGGGCGCCATGGCGCTCAGGCCTTTCCGTGGAAGATGAAGAAGGCGCCGGCGGCGATCAGGGCGAAGCCGATGGCGTGGTTCCAGCTCAGCTGCTCCTTCAGCCAGAACACCGAGAACAGCGCGAAGACGCAGAGGGTGACGACCTCCTGGATCGTCTTCAGCTCGGCGGCCGAATAGACGCCGTGGCCGATGCGGTTTGCCGGGACGGCGAGCATGTATTCCGGCAGCGCGATCATCCAGCTCGCCAGGATCGCCAGCCAGATCGCCGAGCTCTTATAGGAAAGGTGCCCGTACCAGGCGAAGGTCATGAAGACGTTCGAGGCGATCAGCATGCCGATCGGCAGGAGATGCGCGGTCGTGATAGCGGGCATGGCGGGGTTCCGTAGCGGCGGGGCCTGGCGTCTCGAAGCGGACCTGCGCGACTCAGCCGTGGCGCAGCTTCATCGCGAGTATGACCGAAACCAGGCAAAGCGAGATGGCGTTCGCACCGATCAGGGGCCAGGACGCGATCAGCATGCCATAGACCAGCCAGAGCACGATGCCGCTGGCGAACATTGCCTGCGTCCAGAGCGAGATCGCGCGGGTGTCGCGGGTGCGGATCGTCTGCACCGCTTGTGGCAGCCAGCACAGCGTCGTCAGCGTCGCGGCGGCGAAACCAAGGGTCTCGATCAGAGCAGGCTGCATGGCTGGTCCGGGGGCGATTCGCGCTGTCTGCGCAGGCATAGATCAGGCCGTGTCCGCGCGCGACTGGCTAGAGGAGAATAAGGCGTGGGCGCGAAAGGCCGCATGGTTAACCTCCTTTAACCGGAGCGCCCTAGTTTCGTGCCATTCCTGCGATTCGGTGGACCTATGCGCGCTCTGATCCTGGCCTTGCCTTTCGTCCTCGCCGCTCCGGCGGCCTTTGCCAATTTCGACCGCTGTGTCGCCGGCCTGCGCTCGGATGCGGCGGCCAAGGGCGTCTCCGGCGCGACCTTCGACCGGGCCATGGCGGGCGTCACGCCCGACATGAAGATCATCGAGGCGATGAACAACCAGCCGGAGTTCAAGACGCCGATCTGGGACTATCTCGGTACATTGGTCGACGACGAGAAGGTCGCCGAAGGGCGAGCCATGCTGCGCCAGCACGCCTCGACGCTGGCAGCCGCCGAAAGCCGCTTCGGCGTCGACCGGCACACCATCGTCGCGGTCTGGGGCGTCGAGAGCGATTTCGGCAAGGCCAAGGGCCGCTGGCCGCTGGTCCAGGCGCTGGCGACGGGCGCCTGCCTCGCGCCTCGGCGCAACGCCTTCTTCAAGGGCGAGCTGATCTCGACCCTGCAGATCATCCAGCGCGGCGATGTCCGTGCCGACCGGCTGACCGGCTCCTGGGCCGGTGCCTTCGGCCACACCCAGTTCATTCCCTCGACCTATCTCAGGCTCGGCGTCGACGGCGAGGGCGACGGTCGGCGCGATCGCGTCGATTCGACCCCGGACGCGCGGCACTCGACCGCGAATTTCATGGACAAGGCCGGCTGGGTCACCGGCGCGACCTGGGGCTACGAGGTCCGGGTGCCGCGCAGCTATTCCGGCGCGACCGGGCGCAACCCGAAGCGGCCGGTCTCGCATTGGGCGGGCCAGGGCATCGTCAAGTTCGACGGTTCGGCTCTGAACGGCACCGGGAATGCCGGCCTGCTGATGCCGGCCGGGCGCAACGGCCCGGCCTTCCTGGTCTTCAAGAACTACGATGCCGCCTTCAGCTACAACGGCGCGGATTCCTATGCGCTCGCCATTTCGCTGCTGTCCGACCGGCTGCGCGGCCGGCCGGGCGTGCAGGGGCAGTGGCCGACCGACGACCTGCCGTTGTCGCGCGAGCAGCGCCGCGAGCTCCAGCGCCTGCTCATTGCGCGCGGCTACAATGTCGGCGAGCCCGATGGCGCCGTCGGCTCGCTGACGCGGGCGGCGATCAAGGATGTCGAGGG
>JAEXUU010000831.1 GCA_023452965.1 Pseudomonadota bacterium
CGGCACGAACCAGTTGCCGAAGCCGCCGATGACCGCGGGCATGACCATGAAGAAGATCATGATCAGGCCGTGGCCGGTGACGAAGACGTTGTAGCTCTGGCCGTTGGCGAAGATCTGAAGCCCCGGCTCCTGCAGCTCGATACGCATCATGATCGACAGGAAGCCGCCGATCAGGCCCGCGATGATCGAGAAGATCAGGTAAAGCGTGCCGATGTCCTTGTGATTGGTCGAGAGCAGCCAGCGCCGCCATCCGGTCGGATGGGCGTGTGCGTGGGCGTCGTCGTGCCCGTAACCCTGGGCGTGGGGAGCCGAGGTGGCCATGAGGTTCGTCTCCTCCTGCGAAATCGGTTCGCGTGAGTTCAAGTCAATCGGGTTCAGCGGGTCGCGTCGGCGACCTTGCCGGCGGCATCGGCCGCATTGGCGAATTTCTGCTTCGATTCCGCGAGCCAGGCGGCGTAGCGCTCGGCGCTGACGACTCGGAAGGCGATCGGCATATAGGCGTGGTGCTGCCCGCAGATGAACGAGCACTGGCCGTAGAAGATACCTTCGCGATCGGCCCGGAACCAGGTTTCGTTGAGGCGGCCCGGAATTGCGTCGATCTTAACGCCGAAGGCCGGAACCGTGAACTTGTGGATGACGTCGGCGGCGGTGACCTGCACGCGCACGATCTTGCCGACCGGAACCACCGCCTCGTTGTCGACGGCGAGCAGGCGCGGAGCCTCGGATTCGGCGATCTTCTTGGACTGGATCGCCTCGGCGCGCTGCTTCTCGTCGAGCATCAGCGAATCGAAGCCGAAGGCGCCGCCATCCTGCGGGTACTCATAGGACCAGTACCACTGCTTGCCGGTCACCTTCACGGTGATGTCGGCCTTCGGAACCTCGAGCTGCAGCTTGAGCAGGCGGAAGGAGGGAATCGCGACCACGACCAGGATCAGCACCGGGATAATGGTCCAGGCCACTTCGAGTAGGGCGTGGTGGGTGGTCTTGGCCGGCACCGGATTGCGGCGCTCGTTGAAGCGGTAGGCCACATAGATCAGCAGCCCGAGCACGAAGATGCAGATGACGAAGATCAGGACGTTGATCCAGTCGTGGAACCAGTGGATGAACGTCGCAACCTCGGTCGCGGCGGGCTGGAGATTAATCTGCCAGGGCTGCGGCATGCCGTTCTGGGCCGATGCGGCGGCCGGGAAGAACGCAATCAGCATCGCGGCGACGGCCGCGGCGGCGTCCCTGAGGGTCGAGGTCACAAATCGCATCGGTCCGACATAGCTCCTGTGATGCCGTGCCGGCCCCCGGTTCCGCCTGGGTCGGCTTGCACGCGTCCAGGCAGCCCTTGCGGGCCGCCCCTTGTTCTTCGGCATTGCGATAAATCAAAGATCACGCTTGCGCCAGTGGGGCAATGATAGGCTGGCGCAAGGGCCGTGCGGCATAAGTACGCGAGGCGCAGGGACGCAGGCATGCCCGTCATCGCTCAGATCCGGCTTTCGCAAGTGAGTCTCGGCCGCCGAAGGAATGCTTCGTCTTGACAGGAAAGGGACCACATGGTCCCAACGCACGTCGCGATTGAAGAGATCTCCCGGCCGCCGTCGCCGCTTGCGCCCGGCGCCCCGATAGAGAGGAATGACAGGGATGCGCCAACTTCTTGGCCTCGCCGCCGCAGCCCTGGCGGCTGCTGGCTGGCTTTGCGCCACGGCGCTGCCGGCGCAGGCGCAGGGCGCGGTGCGCGCTACGCATGGCGATTGGCAATTGCGTTGTGAGGTGCCCCCGGGCGCCAAGACCGAGCAATGCGCGCTGGTCCAGAACGTCGCGGCCGAGGACAGGCCGAATTTGACGCTCCTGGTGATCGTGCTCAAGACGGCCGATCAGAAGAGCCGGCTGCTGCGTGTCGTTGCGCCGCTCGGCGTGCTGCTGCCCTCGGGCCTCGGCCTCAAGATCGACAACAACGATATCGGCCGCGCCGGCTTCGTGCGCTGCCTGACCACCGGCTGCGTCGCCGAGGTGGTGATCGACGATACGCTGCTCGGCCAGCTCAAGGGCGGCAAGAGCGCAACATTCATTGTCTTCCAGACTCCCGAGGAAGGCGTCGGTATCCCGGTTTCGCTGAATGGATTCGGCCCGGGCGTGGAGGCCCTGCCGTGATTGATATGCTTACCGGCCGTAAGACCTGGCTCATTATGCCCGTGCTCGCCGTCGCGCTCGCAGGCTGCGGTTCGTCGAACTCTACCGGCGAGCCGAGCGCGATGCAGAAGTTCGGCAATATCCTGGCCTTCCAGTCGACGACCCCGCCGCCGGTCGACCAGCTTCCGAAGGATGCCGAGGACGAGCTGATCTGCCCGGCCGTCATCATCGCCGACGGGGGCGCCGCGATCCGGGCCCAGACCGGTCCCGACAGCGCGAGCCTGCGCCATCAGATCTCGATCCAGAATGTCGCTCGCGAGTGCAAGGCGGCCGGACCCGGTGGCGGCTTCACCCTCAAGGTCGGCGTCGAAGGGCGCGTGCTGGCCGGCCCGGCCGGCGGCTCGGGCAGCCACACCGCCACCCTGACGACGCAGGTGATCCGCAACGGCCAGGTCCTCGCCCGGCGCGCCTCGCGTGTCGGCGCGACGCTCTCCTCCGGCCAGTCCGGAGCCGATTTCACGCATGTCGAGGACAATATCGTCGTCCCGCCGGGTTCCGGCGAGACGGAGATCGTCGTATCGCTCGGCGTGGGCGGAGCCGATCCGGCTCGCCGTCGTCGCCGCTAGATCGCTGCGTCCGGTCGGGCGCGCGAACGCGCTCCACCGCCG
>JAEXUU010000839.1 GCA_023452965.1 Pseudomonadota bacterium
TGGGCGAGATGGGCGCCGAGCAGCTGCTCGGCCAGGGCGACATGCTCTACATGGCGGGCGGCGGGCGGATCACCCGCGTGCACGGCCCCTTCGTCTCGGACGCCGAGGTCGAGAAGGTCGTCGCGCATCTGAAGACGCAAGGCCGGCCGGACTATCTCGATGCCGTCCTCGCCGAGGAGGAGGAGGGCGCCGGCGCGGAGGAGGACGGCGCCGTCTTCGACAAGACCGGCATGGGCTCTGCCGAGAGCGAGGACCCTTACGACCAGGCGGTCGCCGTCGTGCTGCGCGACAAGAAGGCCTCGACCTCCTACATCCAGCGCCGCCTGCAGATCGGCTACAACCGCGCCGCCTCGATCATGGAGCGCATGGAGAACGAGGGCATCGTCGGCCCCGCAAACCACGCAGGCAAACGCGAAATCCTCGTGGAGACCTCGCGCGCCCGGGAGGACGAGGACTGAGCCATGCCGGCGAGAACCGGGCGCGGCACGCCGCCACAGCGTTTTCGGCCGCAGTATCGCGCGAAACCGGTCCTGAAATTGCCATGAGCAACGTGCAACCTCGCCGACAGTAGCGGCGTTGAACCCTTGCCGGCGTGCCTCGCCGTCACGATATCCAGCGTCAGCCCGAGAAAATGGAACCGAGCCGCCTCATGAAGCCTTCGCTCCCCACGTCAGCTTTCGCAGCAGCCGCCCTGGCGCTCGTGCTGGCGTCGGGCTCGGCATGGTCGCAGCCGCTCGACATCCGGCCCGCGACCCAGCCGCCGGCGCCGAAGCAGCGGGCCATCCCCCTGCCGCCGACCCGCCCGCCCGGTCTCGGAATGCCGCGCAACGACGTCGCTGCGGCGCCGACTGCCGCCCCGGTCGCGACCCCTGTGGTCACCGCAAACAACGAGCCGCAGCGCCCGGCGCCCGCCACCAAGCCCTCGCGGCCTTCCGCGCCATTGTCCAAGCCGGAAGCGGTCGAGCGACTGAACGCTTATTTCAACGGCTTTGCCACCCTGCAGGGCGACTTCATCCAGTTCGCCGCCGATGGCCGCCGCTTCGAAGGCAAGATCTATGTCCAGCGCCCCGGCAAGATGCGCTTCGAATACCGTCCGCCGGTGACGATGGAGGTGATCGCCGACGGCACCTCTGTCGCGATCCGCGACAAGAAGCTGGCGACGCAGGACCTCTATTCGATCGGCCAGACGCCGCTGAAGTTCCTGCTCAAGGAGCACATGGACCTGGCGCGGGATTCGACCGTCACCGGCGTCAGCACCAAGGGCGACATCCTCTCGGTCAAGATCGAGGACCGCTCCACGCTAGGCGGCACCTCGAAGATCACCCTGAATTTCGACCTGACGGCCAACGAGCTCAGGCAATGGGTGGTGATCGACCCGCAGGGCTACGAGACCTCGGTCTCGCTCTACAATCTCGACACCCAGCGCCGGCCCGACCAGAAGAACTTCGTAATCGACTACCAGCGCGTGCTCTGACCGCGCTGGCCCTCCGCCTGGTCCTGTCGTGCAGCCGGCCGCGACGAAACGGAACGCCGGACTCGGCGCCGCTGACGCGACCTGTCTGGAATGACCTGCCGGCCAGTCTGCCGGCCCTTGCTTTTCTGCGCAGGGCGACCCAGTTTCCGGCTCCCATTCCGACCGGATCCCGCGCGTGAAGCTCGACGTCACCACCTGGAACATCAATTCGGTACGACTGCGCATCGGCCTGGTCACCGAATTCCTCAAGAACCACCGGCCCGACATTCTCTGCCTCCAGGAGACCAAGACGCCGGACGAGCAATTCCCGGCGAAGGCCTTCGCGGAGGCTGGCTATGCCCACCAGGCCTTCATCGGCAACAAGGGCTATAACGGCGTCGCCATCGTCTCCAGGCTGCCCCTCTCCGAGAAGGAGGCGATGGCGATGTGCGAGCGCAACGACGCCCGCCATATGAGCGTCGTGCTCGATGCCGGCGCGGGAGCGGCTGCCGGCATCGCCATCCATAACTTCTACATCCCGGCCGGCGGCGACATCGCCGACCCCGAGGCCAATCCGAAATTCGCGCACAAGCTACAGTTCCTCGACGCGCTCGGCGCCTGGGGCATCGCCAAGAACCCGTCGGGACGGCCGAGCATCCTGGTCGGCGACCTCAACATCGCTCCCTACGAGCACGACGTCTGGAGCCACAAGCAGCTCCTCGACGTCGTCAGCCATACGCCGATCGAGACCGAAACGCTGGAAAAACTGCGTAGCGAGCTCGGCTGGACCGACGCCGCCCGCACGCTCAAGCCTGAGCCGGAAAAGCTCTACAGCTGGTGGAGTTATCGCGCTGCCGACTGGCAGGCCTCCAATCGCGGCCGCCGGCTCGACCATATCTGGCTCTCGGACGGGCTGAAGCCGACCCTGCGCGATCTCGAATTCCTGCGCGAGGCGCGCGGCTGGGAGCGCCCTTCCGACCATGTCCCGGTGACGGTCTCGCTCGAACTCTGAGGGCCACCGCGAGCACGGCGGCGCCGCTCAGCGCCAGTCGATCGCCCTGAGCGACATGCCGACCGAGGCGAGTTCGCCGGTGAACTCCGTCAGTCGCTCCTCGATCGCATGCGCGAGGGCCGCCGCCGAATCCGGCGATTCGGCCAGCACGCGCCGCATCACGCTGCGCGAGAGCTTCATCACCTGCGTCGGTTCGCGGGCGATCGCAGTCGCCGGCCGCTCCAGCGCCGCGAACAAGGCGAGCTCGCCGATCAGCGCACCCGGCCCGGCGATCTCCTCGGCGGGGCGTCCATCATCGTCTCGGCTGAGCGCGACCGCGCCGGAGACCACCAGGAAAGCCCCGTCCGAGCCCTCGCCACGACGGAACAGCACATCACCCGCGCGCAAGGTACGGCTTTCCGCCGCGAAGGCGACGAGGCGCAGCGCGTCGCGGTCCATCAGGCTCAGCAGCGGCTGCCGGGCCAGGAATGCGATGTCGTCGTTGAGCGCCATGATCTCAGGGGTTCAGCCGATAGCCACCGGCATCGGTCACGAGCAAGCGGGCATTTGCGGGGTCGGGCTCGATCTTCTGCCGGAGCCGGTAGATATGCGTCTCCAGCGTATGTGTCGTCACCTGCGAGTTGTAGCCCCAGACCTCCTGCAGCAGCACCTCGCGCGCGATCGGCTTGCGCCCGGCGCGATAGAGGAAACGCAGGATCGCCGTTTCCTTCTCGGTCAGCTTGGTCTTCGAGCCCTTGGCGTTGACCAGCAGCTTCGAGCCCGGATGGAAGGTATAGGGCCCGACCTGAAAAACCGCGTCCTCGCTGGCCTCGTACTGCCGCAGATGGGCCCTGATCCGCGCCAGCAGCACGGCGAACTTGAACGGCTTGACGACATAGTCGTTGGCGCCGGCCTCGAGCCCGAGCACGGTGTCGGCGTCCGAGCCCTGCCCGGTCAGCATGATCACCGGGCTCTTGAAGCCGTTCTTGCGCATCAGCTTCACTGCCTCGCGCCCGTCCATGTCGGGCAGGCCGACATCCATCACGACGAGGTCGACGCGCTCGGCCTGGACCATCTTGACGCTCCCGGTCGCGGTCGCGGTCGTCGAGACCCGGAATTCGTCGTACAGTGCGAGCTGCTCGGCGAGCGCGTCTCGCAGGCTCTGGTCGTCGTCGACGAGCAGGATATGATGCGTGGCTGACATGATGCCGATTCAGCTCGATTGCGTTCGTGCCGACACTAGAGCATGGCAGGAAAAAGTGGGAACCGGTTTTTCACCGAAGCCATTTGCCAAGCCTATGCCGGCGATCACGTTTTTCTCATTTTCCTGCCTTGGCCCGCCCGCGGCGTGGGGCTGGCGCGCGCAAGAGCCGATCGCAAGCGCGCTTTCGCGTTCACCCGGCGCTAACCCTCTAACGCGAATCTTGCAGCAACCGGCCCGGCAAAGGTGCCGGCAAGCCGTTCAGGACAGGGATTGCCGTGAGCAGAGCTGAAGACCGTGCCGGTGGCCGCCGGCTGACCCGGATCACCGTGGTGCGCTCGGTGCGCGATCGCCGCAAGGGCTTCCTCAAGGCTGGCGGGGCGGTCTTTCCCTGCGCGCTCGGCCGCTCCGGCGTCATCGTCGACAAGCGCGAGGGCGATGGCGGCACGCCCCGCGCCGAACTGCCCCTGCGCCGCCTGTTCTTCCGCGGCGACCGGCTGGCGCGACCGGCAAGCCTTCTGCCCGCACGCCGGATCGGCCCACGCGACGCCTGGTGCGACGACACCAACGACCGGCGCTACAACCGGCTGATCGACCGCCCGCCGGGCGAAGCCGAGGAGCGGCTCTCCCGCGCCGACCATCTCTACGACGTCATCGTCGAGCTCGGCTGGAACGATGCGCCGGTCCGGCGCGGCCGCGGCAGCGCGATCTTCTGGCATCTCGCCCGGCCCGGCTTCACGCCGACCGCCGGCTGCGTCGCCGTCGAGGGCCATGTCTTCGCCAAGGTGCTGCCGCGGCTGGCGCGCGCCTGCACGCTGGTCGTTCGCTAGCAGCCACACGGCTCGCCCCTCTGGAGGCTTGCAAAGCCGGCCACCTCATCGATACTGGCTGGGAGCACCGTCTCGACGAACAGATTCGCGGCAGCGTCCCGACTTGGCACCGCCCAGGCAGGCACGCTGATCCACGCAGCGGGACCTTGCCATGAACGACTCTTCTCCTCGCCCGATCGGCTGCGGCCGCGTCGCCGCCATGTTCCCGGTCAAGGACATGGAGCGCGCCCACGCCTTCTATGCCGGCGTGCTGGGCTTCACGAAAACCTTCGAGAACGGCCAGCCGGTCGGCTTCATGATCCTGAAGAAGGACGGCGCCGAGATCCATCTGACCCTGCAGAAGGACCACAAGGCCGCGCCTTTCAACATCGCCCATATGATGGTCGCGGACGTCGACGCCTTTCATGAGCTCTGCCGCTCGCATGGGCTGCGCATCGTCAAGGGCCTGCGCGACAAGGACTACGGCTTGCGCGCCTTCGTCTTCGAGGATCCCGACGGCAACCGCATCGACGTCGGCCAGCCGATCTAGAGCATAGACGACCGTCGAACGTATTCGAGCGCGGTCGTTCACGCGCCGCAAACCATCGTCCGCGACGGTCGGCATTCGTTAACCGGCGATTCGCCCAGACGATCGATCCTCTCCGGCGCTATTGCCGGAGAGGATCATGCCAAAGCGCCTGTCACTGGTCGGGCTGGCCGATCGCCTGACGCTGCGCCAGCAGACCGCCGCCATGGCCGGCCTGCTCTGCATCGTCGTCGTCGCCGTCTCGGCCGCCGGGGCCGCCTGGCTCGCCCGCCGGGATGCGGTGCGCGAGGCCAATCTCGAACTCGTCGCGCTCGCCCGCACGATGTCGGACCGCCTCGACCAGAACATGTTCGAGCGCTACCGCGAGATCAAGAATCTGGCCGAGATGGAGCCGCTGCGCGGTCTCTGGCAGGACAATCCCGCGCGGGTCCGGGCGGTCTTGATGCAATTGCAGGCGGGCCTCAGCGACTATGCATGGCTCGGCCTCGCAGAGCCGGGCGGCAATGTCCGCGCCGCGACCCGCGGCATGCTCGAAGGCGTCTCGGTTGCCCAGCGCCCCTGGTTCATCAGCGGTCTTGCCGGGCCAGCCGTAGAGGACGTCCACGACGCCAAGCTGCTCGATTCGCTGTTGCGCAAGAGCCCGGACGAAGCGCCCTTTCGCTTCGTCGACGTCGCCATGCCGGTCTTCGACCCGACCGGCGCCAAGGTCGGCGTCCTCGGCGCACATCTGAGCTGGAACTGGGCCGGCACCCTGCGCGACAACGTCCTGCGCAACCACGATCCCGCCCTCGCCTCCGAACTCTGGGTGCTCGGCCGCGACGGCACCGTGCTGCTCGGTCCGAAAGACGCCAAGCGTTTCGAGAGCGCAGAAATCGCCGGAGCCCGCCACGGCGTCTCCTTCGTCGACCGGTCCGGCGATCAGCCGATGCTGACGGCGCTCGTCGCGACCAAGGGGCTGGACGATTATCCGGGCCTCGGCTGGGTCGTCGCCGCCCGCCGCCCGGTCGATGTCGCGCTCGCACCGGCCAATCGCCTCACCGCCGTCATCGCCTTGCTCGGCCTGGCAGTCGCGGCCATCGGTGCCGCGCTCGCCTGGTTCCTGGCCGGCACCGTCACCGGGCCGCTACGAACCCTCTGTCGTTCGGTGGACCTGATCGGCCGCGATCCGAACGCCGCCGGCATCAGGCGCCAGCACGGCTCGCGCGACATCCTCCAGCTCTCGGCCGCGCTGCGATCCCTGCTGCGCCGCCTCGGGATAGCCGAGAAGGGCGCGCGCGACGCCGCTGCGACCATTCGCGACGTCCAGGCCTAGGCCGACAAGCAGGCGCGCGAAGCCGACGAGAAGACCCGCCGCCTCGGCTCGGACCTGCACACCCTCCAGATCCTCGCCGACACCGACCCGCTGACCGGGCTGCTCAACCGTCGCGCCTTCCTGCCCTTCGCGGAAGACGCGATGAACTATTACAAGCGCTATCGCCGCAATCTCGGCGTGCTGATGTTCGACATCGACCACTTCAAGCGGATCAACGACACTTTCGGCCATGCCGCCGGCGACGAGGTCATCCGCGCCGTCTCCAAGATCATCGCCGGCCAGATCCGGACGACCGACAAGGTGGCGCGCTTCGGCGGCGAGGAGTTCGTCGTGCTGCTGCGCGAGACCGATGCGCAGGGTGCCGAGAATCTTGCCAACCGCATCCGCGAAGCGATCGGCGCGACGGTGGTGACGCAGGGCCTGTCTCAGATCGAGCTCACCATCAGCGTCGGCGCCGCCATCGTCTGCGAGCAGGACCGCGATATCGAGGATGTGATCGAGCGTGCCGACAAGGCGCTCTATGCGGCCAAGTCCTCCGGCCGCAACCGCGTCGTGCTGGCGGAAGCCGAACGGGCGCCGGCCCCGGCCGACTCCTGAGCGGGCCGGCCATACCCGGCACTACCGGAAATAGACCGGCGATATCAGCGGCTTGTCAGGTAGTGCCGTAGTCGCGCGCGCCGAAGATCGCGCTGCCGACGCGCACATGCGTCGCTCCGAGCTGGATCGCCGCCTCATAGTCGGCACTCATCCCCATCGACAGGATCGGCAGGCCATTGCGCTTGGCGACCTTGGCGAGCAGCGCGAAATGCGGCGAGGGCGGCTCGTCGGCCGGCGGGATGCACATCAGCCCCTCGATCTCCAGCCCGTAGGTCACCCGGCAGCTCGTCAGGAAGGCGTCGACATCGGGCGGCAGCACGCCGCCCTTCTGCGGCTCGGCCCCGGTGTTGACCTGGACGATCAGCCGCGGCGCGCGGCCGCTGCGGGCGATCTCGCGCGACAATTCCTTGGCGAGGCTCTCGCGGTCCAGCGAGTGGATCGTATCGAACAGTGCCACTGCCTCCTTCGCCTTGTTGGACTGCAGCGGCCCGATCATGTGCAGCCGCGCATGGGGGAAGCGTTCGCGCAGGTCCGGCCATTTCGCCTTGGCTTCCTGGACGTAGTTCTCGCCGAAATCGACCTGCCCGGCCTCGAGCGCCGGCAGGATCACTTCGGTCGGCTTGGTCTTGGAGACCGCGATCAGCGTCACATCCTCCGGCCGGCGGCCAAAATCGCGCGCCGCACGCGCGATCGCCGCACGCGTCTCCTGCAATCCCGTCACCACATCCTGCATCGCGCCGTCCTTTGCCCGCATCACCGCCAAGCCTTTCCAAACATTGACCCGGCGCGTCCGATGGTGTCCTAGTCCGGGCCAGTCCGATTACGCAAGAACGACACGATCAGCATGGCCGCCGAACGCTACAATCCGAAGGAAGCCGAGCCGAAATGGCGCAAGGTCTGGGATGAGCGCAAGCTCTTCGAGACCTGCAACGACGATACGCGCCCGGCCTACTACGTGCTCGAGATGTTCCCCTATCCGTCGGGGCGCATCCATATGGGCCATGTCCGCAATTATGCGATGGGCGACGTGGTGGCGCGCTACAAGCGGGCCAAGGGCTTTGCCGTGCTCCACCCGATGGGCTGGGACGCCTTCGGCCTGCCGGCGGAGAACGCCGCCAAGGCCAACAAGGTCCATCCGCGCGAATGGACCTACGCCAATATCGCGACGATGCGTACGCAGCTGCAGTCCATGGGCCTGTCGCTCGACTGGAGCCGCGAGCTCGCGACTTGCGACCCCAGCTATTACCGCCACCAGCAGAAGCTCTTCCTCGACTTCCTGAAGGCCGGGCTGGTCGACCGCAAGACCGCCAAGGTCAACTGGGATCCGGTCGACGAGACCGTGCTCGCCAATGAGCAGGTCATCGACGGCCGCGGCTGGCGCTCCGGCGCCGTCGTCGAGCAGCGCGAACTGACCCAGTGGTTCTTCAAGATCACCAACTACGCCCAGGAGCTCAACGACGCGCTCGACGGGCTGGAGCGCGGGCCGGACAAGGTCCGGCTGATGCAGAAGAACTGGATCGGCCGTTCCGAGGGCCTGCTGGATCGTTTCGCGCTCGAATCGAATGCTCTGGGGCAGGACGAGCTGGAGATCTACACCACCCGTCCGGACACGCTGTTCGGCGCCCGCTTCATGGCGGTCGCGGCCGATCATCCGCTGGCC
>JAEXUU010000841.1 GCA_023452965.1 Pseudomonadota bacterium
AGATCGTGATGACTGGCAGCCTCGTCACCACCCGCTTCCCGACCGAAAGCGAAACCTATCGCTTCGAACTCGAAGGCATCGGCGCCGTCGAGCTGAACGTCGCTGCCTGAGTGCCGGAGAGTTACACCATGACGCATCGCCTTGCGGCCCGGATGAGCCGGGTCAAGCCATCAGCCATCCGCGAATTGCTGCGGCTGGGCGCCGATCCCAGCGTGATCTCCTTCGGCGGTGGCTATCCCGACGCCTCGCTGTTTCCGATCGCGGGGCTGGACCAGGTCTTCCGCAAGACGCTGGCTGAGAACGGGCAGGAGGCGCTGCAATATACCGTCTCGAACGGCATGCCGCTGCTGCGTCGCCAGATCGCCGAGCGGATGACGCGCGACGGCGTTTCCTGCTCGGATGACGAGGTCCTGATCCTCCAGGGCGGCCAGCAGGGGCTCGATCTTGTCGCCAAGCTGTTGATCGACAAGGACGACATCATCGTCGTCGAGGACCCGACTTTCCTGGGTGCGCTGATCGCCTTCAATCCTTGCGAGCCGCGCTACGTCACCGTCGGCATGGACGAGGACGGCATGGATGTCGAAGCGCTCGACGCAGCGCTGAAGGCCAATCCGGGCGCGAAGTTCATCTACACCGTGCCGGATTTCCAGAACCCGACCGGCGTCACCATGAGCCTGGCGCGGCGTAAGCGCCTGGTCGAGATCGCCAACGCCCATGACCTGATCATTCTCGAGGATTCGCCCTATCGCGAGATCCGCTTCGAGGGCGAGCGCATCCCGCCGATCAAGAGTTTCGATACCGAAGGTCGGGTGATCTATCTCGGCAGCTTCTCGAAGATCCTGGCGCCGGGCCTCAGGCTCGGCTGGGCTGTCGCCTCGACCGAGCTGATCGAGCAGCTCGGTCTGCTCAAGCTCGCGGCCGATACACAGACGAGCACGCTCAACATGGCGGTCGCCTCTCGCTTCCTCGCGGAATACGACATCGACGCGCATATCGCCGCGATCCACAGCGCCTATCGCCACAAGAAGAACCTGATGCTGGAGACGATCCGGCGGAGCTTCCCGCAGGAGATCGCCTGCACGGATGCGAGCGGCGGGCTTTTCACCTGGCTGACCTTCCCGGAAGGCTTCGATGCCGCTGCCTTCATGCTCGACCACGCGCTTCCGGAGGCCCGCGTCGCCTATGTGCCCGGCGCGACCTTCTTCGCGCTCGACCAGCGGCCGAACCATGCCCGCCTCAGCTACTCGACCCAGACGGACGAACGGCTCGTGGCCGGCATCACGGCGCTCGGCCGTGTCCTGAAGGCCCATCTCGGGTCGCGCGCAGGCGGCTGCGCGAAGCCTACCCATCCGATACCGATAGCTGAGGACCGCACCATGCCCGTGATCATCTATCCCGCTCCGAAGAGCGACCTGACGGAGGCCGAGATTGCGCGCTGGCGGGCGATCCCCGTCGCGGTCGCGGTCGATCTCGGCCGCAACCTCAATCAGATCGACCCGGCGATCCGCCCGCTGATGCCGCCCGGACAGCAGCCGCGCCTGTTCGGGCGCGCGGTTACCGCCTTCTGCGAGGCGCCGGATTTCGGCTCGGTTGTGCGGGCAATGGACATTATCGGCCCCGGCGATGTCCTCGTCATCGCGGCGGCGGGCCATGCGGAGAGCGCGATGATCGGCGAGATCCTCGGCGGTCACATCCGCCGTAAGGGCGCGGGCGGCCTCGTCTGCGACGGGGCGATCCGCGATGTCGGGACGCTCGCCGGCTGGACTGATTTCTCGGTCTTCACCCGCTCGGTGACGCCGCGCGGCCCGTCCTCGGCGGAGCGGGGCGAGATCAACCGCCCGGTCACGATCGGCGGTACGATCGTCTCGCCCGGCGATCTCCTGATCGGCGACGATGACGGGCTGGTGGCGCTGACGCCAGCGACGATCCGCAGCCGCATCGCCGATGCCGAGGCCCGGCTGGTGCTGGAAGCGAAATGGGAAGAGGCTCTGAAGGCCGGTCAGACGGCACAGGCGGTCTTCGGGCTGACGCCGGCTTAACCTGCCATGCCTATGGCCGCGTCTCGGGTGGAGCACTCGATATCAGCGTCTATGGCGGGCTCGACCCGTCCGACGACTGCGGGATGGCGCCGATCGTGCGCAATGCCGGCGGCGCGATCACCGATTGGGACGGCCGGGAGCTGACGATCCATTCCGGCCATCGCTGCGTCGTGGCAAGCGGCAGCTCGGCCAGCATGGCGAGGTCCTCGACCGACTGCGCCGACATTGATGAACCGGACGGTCCGGAATGACGGTGCTTCCGCGAAAAAGCGGCATGCTCTAAGCACGAAGCATGGAGACCGTCTCGCCGCATGAAATATTTACCCATGTCCGCATCGTCATGGGCATGGTCATCGGCCTCGGCATCACGCGGATGCTGGCGGGGATCGCCGGCTTCATACAGCATCCCGGGCGGTATCGGGTCTCGCTGCTCCACATGCTCTGGGTCGGCTCGATCCTGCTCGAACTCGTGCTGTTCTGGTGGTGGGAGTTCGGCCTGTCGCGCATCCCGGTCTGGAGCTTCGGCGCCTATCTCTTCCTGATCGGCTATGCCGTCGTGCTCTATCTGATCTCGGCGTTGCTGTTCCCGGCCAATATCGCCGAATATGCCGGCTACGAGGATTTCTTCATCCGGCGGCGGCACTGGTTCTTCGGCTTGCTGGCGGCAACCTTCGTGCTCGATGTCGTCGATACCCTGATCAAGGGCAACGAGCACTGGAGCCAGCTCAGCGGCGACTATCTCGTGCAGGTCCCGATCGGACTGGCACTCTGTCTCGTCGCATATGTTTCCGCACGGCGCTGGGTCCATATCGCGCTCGCCAGCGTGCATATCCTCTACCAGAGCTACTGGGTCGTGCGGGTCGTCTACACGATGGGCTGACGCGCGTTCAGCGCCTTTTGCCGGAGGCGTCCGCGAAGGGCGCGAAA
>JAEXUU010000025.1 GCA_023452965.1 Pseudomonadota bacterium
CCGAGCGAGCTGTTGTAGAGCGCCTGCCCGTCGAGCGGATCGGCGCCATGGGCGATCAGCAGCCGGGCCAGCGACTCGGCCTGCGGATGCGCCGGCTGGCCGTTCTCCCCGCCACCGACGGCACCGGTCAACGCGGTGAAGTGGTTGCTGCCATCGCTCCAGAAGCCGTTGGCGGCCGCGCCATGAGCGATCAGCAGCTCGGCGATCCCCAGCGCATCGGCAGATGGCGCGTGGTTCGGAAGCCGCGTGAAGGCGAGGCGGAGCAGCGGCGTCCAGCCATCGAACTCGCTCGGGCGGGTCGCGAGCGCAGGATCGCTGGCTAGGAAGGCGCCGACGGCGTCGAGGTCATGCGCCGCGACGGCGCTGTGGATGCTGTCGCGGGCGATCTCGGGATGGCGTTCGAGCAGGCGCAAAGCGAGGGCGCCGCGGGCAGGGCGGTCGGCCTCGTAGCCGCCCCATCCTTCGGTGCCGGGCCTGACGCCGTAGCGCAATGCCGACTTTTCCAGAAAGAGCGCGACGATCGCGGCCCGCCCGCGCGCCGCGAGCTCGCGGGTGGAGAGCTCCTGCTTCAGGGCCGCCCAGCTGGCAAAGCCGTATTCGCGGGCCAGCGCATGCTGGACCTCGCGCAGCTTCGGCGGGCCGCTCTGCTGCGGGATGAGGTGACGGAAACGGGCCAGAGCCGGCGCGTCGCCGGTCTCGATTTCCTTCAGCCAGCGTTTGGCCTGTCGGCGGAAGGTTTCGAGGTTCGAGCGGGCGGAGAGTTCGCGGATGCGCGAAGACATGGTTCTTCCTTCCGGAAAGAGCCTGATGTCCGCTTCGCAGGCCGGAAGAAAGCGATGATGGATGCGCTCTAGCCGATTGGGTGGGAGCGGGCTCCCTTGCCGCGGACAGGTGGCGCCCCAAGCGCTCTGCCGCGATGAGAAGCCCAAGGCCGGGGCGAAGTCAACCGAAGGTCGTATGCTCAGACGCCGAGCAGGGTGCGCCGCTCCGCCGCCGTCGGCGAGCCGAAGATGCGGGCCCGTCCGGGCTGGCGGAGCACACCGACGGCGCGCGTGCCGCCGGGCGCGAACAGCACATCGAAACGGTTGTCGCCGCAATCATGGCGCTTGCAGGTGTCGGCCCGCTCATAGCTGCGGCCGGCGATCCAGACCTCGCGGCTCGGCCCGCCCGGGCCGGAAAGCCTGTCGGCACGGAGCCAGCGTTCACGCGGGCCGGGATTGCCGATCATCCGCGACCAGGCCCGGCGATAGACGGGGTCCTTCAGGATGTCGGTGAGATAGCGGCCTTCGGTCGGCTCCGGCGTCGCGGCCTGCGCGCCACCGCCGGCAAGCAGGATGGCGAGGACGAGGAGCCCGGCTGCGCGGCGCAGGAACCAGCTGGCTGGGATCATCGGCTTCGACCTCGGCAATACATGTTTCGCCCCTTCGCACCGTCCGGCGCGAGGGGGCAGTTTCAATCAGCACGTCAAGAGTGTCACTTGGCCCGCTTGACGCCGACCAGCTCGTCCCATTTGCGGAAGGCGACGACCATCTTGTCGGGCTTCAGCGGCAATTCGATCGGGTTGTTGGCGATCAGGTCGGCATATTCCGGCCGGCCGAACTCGGCGATGACCTTCTGGCTTGCCTCCGGCGCCAGCGAGAGCGGTACGTTCTTCACCGCCGGGCCGGGGTAGAGATAGCCCTCGTCATAGGAATAGGCCTGCATCTTCGGCGTCAGCACATGCTCCATGATGTCGAGCACCACCGCGAGCCGGTCGTTCGGCAGCCCCTTGGGCACGCACATGAAGAAGGCGTCCGAGACCCAGTGGAAGCCCTTCAGCGTCTGGATCTTCGCTTCCTTCGGGACGATGCCGAGCGCGCGGGGATTGATGTCCCAGCCGGTGGTCGAGATGATAATGTCGCGCGAGCCGTCGCCGAACTCCTTCATCGTCGCGCCGGTGCCGGCCGGGTAGTACTCGATGTACTGGCCGAGTTCCTGGAGATAGGCCCAGGTCTTGTCCCAGCCGCCGACCGGATCCTGCGGGTCCTTGTCGCCGAGAATATAGGGCAGGCCCATCATGAAGGTGCGGCCCGGCCCGGAATTGGTCGGGCGGGCATACATGAACTTGTTCGGGTTGGCCTTGGCCCAGGCGAGCAGCTCCTCGGCGGTGGTCGGCACGTTCTTGACCCGGTCCGGCATGTATTCGAGCAGCGGGCCGGACGGGTAGTAGTTGACGACGACGCCGAAGCCGTCGCCCTGGACCTTGTGCAGGTTGAGCGCGGCCGGCTCGTAATTGGCCTCGATGTTCGGGAATTTGTCGGCGAAATCGGGCAGGATCTTCTGCCAGAGCTTCTGGTCGAGGCCGGCGGCGAGGCCGTCGCTGCCGGTCAGGATCAGGTCGAGATCGACCTTGCCGGCATCCTGCTGCGCCTTGAGCTTGCTGGCGAGCTCGGGGGCGGGCGCCTTCACGAAGGCGATGCGCGAGACCAGCTTGGGATTGGCGGTGCGGTAATCCTCGAAGGCCCGCTGCATCAGCGCGAGCGCACCGCCGACATCCATGACGCTGATCACGACCGGGCTGGTCGGCAGCGGCGGCGAGGCGGCGAAGGCCGGGCCGCCGGCGGCGACGGCCGCAAGACCGCCGAGCACGGTGCGGCGGCTGATGGCATTGAAATCGTCGGTCATCGCGTTCCCCTGTTATTGGCTCGACGTCTTGCTATGGCGTCGCGACAGCTTAGTGCCGGCGTTCGTAGCGGCGCTCGACAGTGCCGATGCGGACCCGCTCGACGAAGAGGCCATCCGACCACTCAACCGCGCCTTCGGCAAGGGCGAGGCCATGCGCGTCGAGCGCGGGCCGGATTGCAGCGAGCGGATGGCGCGAGGCCATGGCGAGGGCCTCGTCGGCCGTTGCGATGCCCCAAGAGACGACATTGCGCACCGCCTGGTCGAGGCAGAGTGCCGAGCCTGCGAGCAGACCCTCGCCCTGGCGGACCGAGCCGTCGGCCGTGAGGTCGACCGCCATGCCGGCGAAGTGATAGCGGCCGACGGGCGCGGCGGCGGCGACCACCGCGTCGGTGACGAGGATCGAGCGTTCGAAGCCCTTGGCCCGGATCAGCGCCTTCAGCGCCTTGGGATGGACATGGATGCCATCGGCGATGAAGCCGGCCATCAGCCGGTCCTCGGCGAGCTGGGCGAAGACGGGATTGGCGAGCTTGTGCAGCGTCTGCGGCAGGCCGTTGCCGAGATGGGTGGAGAGGCTGAGCCCGGCATCGGCGGCCGCAGCGACCACGTCGAAATCCGCCGCGGAATGGCCGATGGCGACGATCTTTCCGGCCTCAGCCAGCGCCTTCGTCAAGGCGAGGGCGCCTTCGCGCTCGGGGGCCAACGTCACCATCAGGATCGGCCGGGACAGATCGCGCTCCAGCCCCGCGACGAGGTCGAGCTTCGCCGCGGTCATCGCGGCCGGCGGATGGCAGCCATGATAGCCCGGCGCCGGATTGAGGAACGGGCCTTCGAGATGGTAGCCCGGGCACATCAGCTTGCCGAGCCGGCTTTGCGAGATCGCGGCGTCGAGCGCCTGGAAGCGCTC
>JAEXUU010000041.1 GCA_023452965.1 Pseudomonadota bacterium
GGCCGGCGGCGGCGGCGATCAGGCCGGTGCCGAGCGCGACCAGAAGTGTCGCGGCGAGGAAGCTCTCGGAGGAGTCGGTCGAGGCGACCAGCCGGAACAGCGGGCGCATGGCGAAGCGTCCGATCACGATGATGGCGGCGATCGCCGCAGCCGCCTGGAGCAGCGCCTGGGCGAGGCCGGCCAGCAGCGAGCCGTTCTCCTGCGAGCCGAGCACGCTGATCAGGAAGAGCAGCGGGATGACGGCGAGGTCCTGGCAGAGCAGGATCGCGAAACTGGCGCGGCCGGCCGAGGAGGTTATCCGGCGGTGGGCCGAGAGCAGCTCCACCACCATCGCCGTCGAGGAGAGCGCCAGCGCCGTGCCGATGATCAGCGCCGCCGTCGCCGGCTGGCCGAAGGCATAGGCGACCGCGCCGATGACGCTGGCGGAAACCGCGACCTGGCCGAGGCCGAGGCCGAAGACCAGCCGCCGCATCGTCATCAGCCGGTCATAGGACAGCTCAAGGCCGATGATGAAGAGCAGGAAGGCGATGCCGAGTTCGGCCGGGCCGGCCAGGGCATCGGCATTGGAAACAGTGATGGTGCGCAGCAGCGGCACCTTGGCGACGAGCCCGCCGAGGCCAAATGGCCCGAGCAAGGCGCCGCATGCGATGAAGGCGACGACCGAGTTGACGCGGAAGCGCTTCGCGAAAGGCACGATGACGCCGGCGGTCGCCAGGACGACCACGGCGTCGCGATAGGTTGAGGGGTCGATCGTTGCGGCCACATGCCCCCCCGAAGCGAACGGACGATTCAGCTGATGCCGAATTTTGCGTGCTGCGCCGCGACGACACAACAAAATCAAGCGGCTCCCGCGCGAAAACTTGCCGGGCCGGGAGCCGGCGACTAGACCTCGACGAAGGCCCGTCGCGATGCGGGCCGGGAGGCCGCGGGCCGTGGCCCCTCCGATAGCGAAGGGTTACGCATGCGCTTCACCGGCACCGCTTCTTACGTCGCCACCGAGGATCTCACCGTCGCCGTCAATGCCGCGATCCGCCTGGAGCGGCCGCTGCTGGTCAAGGGCGAGCCCGGCACCGGCAAGACCGTGCTTGCCGAGGAGATCGCCGCCGCGCTCGGGGCGCCGCTGATCACCTGGCACGTCAAGTCGACGACCAAGGCGCAGCAGGGCCTCTATGAGTACGATGCGGTCAGCCGCCTGCGCGACAGCCAGCTCGGCGATGCCCGCGTTTCCGATATCGCCAACTACATCAAGCGCGGCAAGCTCTGGGAGGCCTTTGTCTCGCCGGTGCGCCCGGTGCTGCTGATCGACGAGATCGACAAGGCCGATATCGAGTTCCCCAACGACCTGCTGCTCGAGCTCGACCGCATGGAATTCCATGTCTACGAGACCGGCGAGACCATCCGCGCCGCGCAGCGCCCGGTGATGATCATCACCTCCAACAATGAGAAGGAGCTGCCGGACGCCTTCCTGCGCCGCTGCTTCTTCCATTACATCCGCTTCCCCGACGCCGAGACGATGCAGGCGATCATCGAGGTGCATTTCCCGGGTATCAAGAAGCGGCTGATGGAGGAGGCGCTGCGGCTCTTCTTCGAGGTCCGCGAGGTGCCGGGCATCAAGAAGAAGCCCTCGACTTCCGAATTGCTCGACTGGCTGAAGCTGCTCGTTGCCGAGGATATCGGCCCCGAGGTGCTGCGCGAGCGCGACCCGCGCAAGCTGATCCCGCCGCTGCACGGCGCGCTCCTGAAGAACGAGCAGGACGTCTCGCTGTTCGAGAAGCTCGCCTTCATGGTGCGGCGCGAGAGCCGCTGAGCTTCGCCGGCGGGACCTCATCGCAAGGTGGGATGGCGGCGGCGAGGTCGAGCTTGGGATCGATCTCGCGGACGGCCTGCCTGAGATCGAAATCGCGCATCAGCAGGACATAGTCCTGCGTTTCCGACGTTCTGAGATAGCCGCTCATCGCGATCGGCTTGCCCGTGAGCTCGCCCAGCCGGCAGGCCTTGTTCGCCTCAAGCGACAGGCTGCCGCGATTGCCGCTGTTCTGCGGCCCGGCGAACATCTCCTCGCGGAAGGCGCCAAGGCGTGCGGAATCGACCGTGCTCAGCTTGAACAGGGTGAAGCGGCGCCCGGGCGCCGCCATGGCCGGCAGCTTGGCGAGCTCGACCGCGTCGCGGACCTCTTCCAGCGCGATCTTCCGCTCATGGCGGCCGCCATCCTTCGGCAAGGCGACGAGCGTCATGGTGACGCCGCCGGGCAATGTGCGGATGTCGGCGGGCAGGCTGATGCCGGCGCGCAGCTCGGCGAGGTTCGTCGTCTTGATCTCGACCTTCGACAGTTTCGGCAGCGACGTCAGTGGGACGTGGCCGCAACCGGCGAGGAGGCTGAAAAGCAGCAGTTTGGCGGGCAGGGCGATGCGCATGGCGGTTCTCGATTGAATGGTTTTGACATTTAGAAATTCATCTCTTAGCTTAATTTTGTCAATCATGGAGCGAAGCAACATGACGCCCTCCCTAAGCTCGCCCCAAGGCCTCGCCGCGATGACGAGGCTGCGCCGCGTGAGCACGGTCGCCCGTTTCGCCTGCTTCGCGGCGGCTGCCCTGATGGCCTTCGGTGCGGTTTGGCTCTGGCGCGATCCTGAGCAGCTCGCCGCCTATGCTCGCGGTACGGTCGGGGTGAGTGCGCCGATCGGCCCGCTCTCTGTGCGCGGCTACTGGATCGCGCTTGCGGTCGGCCTCGTGCCGGCTGGTCTCTTCGTCGCGGCGCTGGTGCGCCTCGCCGGGCTGTTCGGCCGTTTCAGCCGCGGTCAGGTGCTGGAGGAGGCGAATGCGGAGCGCCTCACGCGGGTCGGCTGGCTGCTGACGGCGATGGGCCTGGCGACGCCGGTGACGCGCGCGTTGCAGAGCGTCGCGCTGACCTTCGACAACCCGTCAGGCCACAAGCAACTGGCGATCACGCTCGATCCCGGTACGTTCGGCGCGCTCGCGGCCGGTGCGGCGCTGGTCGCCTTCGGGCTCGTGCTCAAGGAGGCGGTCCGGCTCGCGGACGAGAATCAGAGTTTCGTGTAGGAGCTTGGCGATGCCGATCATCGTCGAACTCGATGTCATGCTGGCGCGTCGCAAGATGCGCTCGAAGGAACTCGCCCAGCGCATCGGGCTGACCGAGCAGCAGGTCTCGCAGCTGAAATCCGGCAAGGTCCGCGGCATGCGCTTCGATACGCTCAGCCGGATCTGCGCGGTGCTCGACTGCCAGCCGGGTGACCTGCTGCGCTATGAAGCGGGACCGGAGGAGCCGACCATGGAAGGCGAGGGCGACGAGGCCTGAGCTGCCCGCTCAGCCGAGCCCGAGCAGCGGCCTGGCGGCGAGCGCCGCCAGCAAGGCGGTCACGGTCAGGCCGGCATAGACTGCGGAGACGGCGCCGCGCGCGACGAGTCCCGGGCCGGTCCGGCGCGTCGCCAGCCAGATCAGGAGCCCGAGAACCGGGACGATCTGCAAGGCGTGCAGCGCGAAGAAATGCGCGAGGCGCAGATCGCCGATGCTGAGCGACCAGCCCAGAAGCGGTATGGTCGGATGCAGCACGGGCGGCGTGCCGACGAAGTGGCCGCCGGGGTTCCGGCCGAGCACGATGCCGCTCAGCAAACCGAGAACGCAGGTCAGGCCAAGGCCGATCACCAGCGACCAGCGCAGCACCGGCGGCATCGGCGTGGCATCGCGTCGGGCGAGCCCATAGGCGAGAAAACCTGGCGCCAGGGTGAACATCACGGCGCCGATTCCCATCAGCACGTAGAGGGCTGTGCCGAGCGGGGTGCCGTTGTAGTGCGAGGCCTCCACCCGGGAGGCGCGCCAGGCGATGTAGAGCACTTCGAGCACGATCGGCACGATCACCGGCCAGACCATGTAGCGCCCGGCCCATGATGCCCGGAAATGCTCGCTGGTCAGCGGCAGGAGGACCGCGAGCGTCAGCAGGTAGAAGGCGACCGAGAGCTCGAATTTCAGCGGCTTCACCCAGGTGCCGACGCCGCCGAACAGGCGTTCGTCGAGGCTCAGGGCAAGCACGGTCGGCAGCGCCAGCGCCAGCATGGCGAAGGCTGCCGCGGCGAGGCGCGGTTCGATCTCGATGTCGCGCAGCCAGCCCGGC
>JAEXUU010000135.1 GCA_023452965.1 Pseudomonadota bacterium
CTGGATCGATTCCTGCCCGAACCAGCTCTATTCGGCGCTGACCTTCCAGGGCGGCGCGGCCTGGCGCAAGCGCCTGATGGACGATCTCGGCGACCAGGGTCCGGTGACCACGCTGATCGAGAAGCGCTCCGATGCCGAGCTCTCGAAGCTGATGTGCAATCTCGGCGGCCACGATTTGCCCTCGATCCTCGACGCCTTCGAGGCGATCGACCATGACCGGCCGGTCTGCTTCCTCGCCTACACGGTCAAGGGCTTCGGCCTGCCGCTCGCCGGGCACAAGGACAACCATGCCGGGCTGATGACCAAGGAGCAGATGGAAGGCTTCAAGCAGGCCAACAAGGTCCGCCCGGGCCATGAATGGGACCTGTTCGAGGGCCTCGACCTGCCCGAGAGCGAGATCCGCGCCTTCCTCGGCAAGATCCCGTTCTTCTCCGAAGGGCGCCGCCGGTACAGCGCGCCGGCCCTTCCCGTGCCGGAAAAGCTGGAAGCCGGCATCCAGCCGGTGATGTCGACGCAGATGGGCTTCGGCAAGGTGCTGGACGAGCTCGCCAAGCTCGGCGGGCCGCTGGCCGACCGCATCGTCACCACGGCGCCCGACGTCACCGTCTCGACCAATCTCGGCCCTTGGGTCAACCGGCGCGGCCTGTTCGCGCGCGCCTCTATGGCCGACACCTTCAAGGACGAGCGCATCCCCTCGATGCAGAAATGGGAGTTCTCGCCGAAGGGCCAGCATATCGAGCTCGGCATCGCCGAGATGAACCTGTTCATCAACCTCTCGGCGCTCGGCCTGTCGCATTCGATCTTCGGCGAGCGCCTGATCCCGATCGGCACGCTCTACGACCCGTTCATCTCGCGCGGGCTCGATGCGCTGAACTATGCCTGCTACCAGGACGCCCGTTTCATGGTGGTGGCGACGCCGTCCGGCGTGACGCTGGCGCCGGAGGGCGGCGCGCACCAGTCGATCGCGACGCCGCTGATCGGCATGAGCCAGGACGGGCTCTGCGCCTTCGAGCCGGCCTTCGTCGACGAACTTTCCGTGATGATGCGCTGGTCGTTCGAATATCTGCAGAAGGATGGCGAGGGCGATCCGGACGAGCGCACCTGGCTGCGCGACGAGACCGGCGGCTCGGTCTATCTGCGCCTCTCGACGCGTCAGGTCGAGCAGCCCAAGCGGGCGATGACGCCGGAGCTGGAGCGCGACATCATCGACGGCGCCTATTGGCTGAGGAAGCCCGGGCCGAACGCCTCGGTGGTGATCGCCTATACCGGCGCGGTCGCGCCCGAAGCGATCGAGGCCGTCGGCCTGCTCGCCGAGGACCGGCGCGATGTCGGCCTGCTCGCCATCACCTCGGCCGACCGGCTGAACG
Source organism: Pseudomonadota bacterium (assembly GCA_023452965.1). The sequence goes on from JAEXUU010000135.1 coordinate 1,368, forward strand.
CCGGCTGGCAGGCGGCGGAGCGGGCGCGCCAGCGCGGCAACCACCGCGCCACCAGCCATGTCGAGCGCCTGCTCGGCGAGCTCTCGCGCGATTGCGGCATCGTCTCGGTGCTGGACGGGCATCCGGCGACGCTGGCTTGGCTCGGCAGCGTCCACGGCCACAAGCAGAAGGCGCTCGGCGTCGAGCATTTCGGCCAGACCGGCACCGTCGCCGACCTCTACCGGCATTTCGGCATCGACGCGAACGCGATCGTCCACGCTGCCCAGTCGGCGGCGCCCGGCCGGCCGGTCCGGTATCTGAAGGCGCTGCCGTAGGGCGCGCGCTCCCCTTCTCCCCCTGCGGGTGAAGGTGGCGCGATTGCGCCGGATGAGGGGTCGCGCTGCCGTTTCCGGTTAGCGTATTGCAGCTGGCGAGACGGCTAGCGTCGCGCGACCCCTCACCCCAGCCCTCTCCCGCAAGGGGAGAGGGGGCCGGTCGCGCCGCCCGCGCCTTGGATCAACCGCCGCGCTTCACTTTCACGCCGGCGATCAGCCAGGCGCCCGTCAGGAAGAAGGCGATCAGCACGGCGAGGCCTGCCCGTTGGCTGGCAAAGAGCGTCGTCGCCAGTGCGACCAGGGTCGGCCCCATGAAGGAGGTGACCTTGCCCGCCAGTGCGAACAGGCCGAAGAACTCGCCGATCCGAGCCGGCGGCGCGATGCGGGCGAGCAGGCTGCGCGAAGAGGCCTGCAACGGCCCGGCGACGAGGCCGATCAGAAGGCCGAGCCCGAGATAGACCTTCTCGGGCAGCGAGGCGAACAGGCCATCTCCGGGAGCCGCCGGCGTCGCCTCGATGAAGAAGGCGACCTGTCCCGGCCCGAGCGAGAGAATGCCGAGACAGGCGAAGAGCAGGCAGGCAATGGCGCCGAGGATCACCGGCTTGCCGCCGACCGCATCGTCAAGCTTGCCGCCGAGGAAGGCGCCGAGCGTGCCGGTGATAGTGAGCAGGATACCGAACACGCCGAGCTCGATCGTCTGCCAGCCGAACACCCCTGCCCCGTAGATGCCGCCGAAGGCGAAGAGCGCGACGAGCCCGTCCTGGTAGATCATGTTGGCGAGCAGGAAGCGGCCGAGCCCGGGCAGGCTCGGCAGCTCCGCCAGCGTCGCCTTCAGCCGCGCCACGCCGCCGCCGGCGGCCTCCTGGAAGGATATGCCGGTGCGCGGCGTATCCGGCGTCAGCAGGAACATCGGCGCGACGAAGATCACGAACCAGAGCGCAGTGAGCGGCCCGGAAAAGCGATCGCCCTCGCGGGTAGCCGCATCGAGCCCGAACATCGGCGAAAGGCCGGCGAGCGTCTTGCCGGTATGCGGATCGGCCGCGAGCAGGCCGAGCGTCAACGCCAGCGAGACGAGCCCGCCGAGATAGCCGACGGCCCAGCCGGTACCAGACAGGCGCCCCAAACGCTCGGGCGGCACGAGCCGCGTCATCATCGCGTTGTTGAAGGTCGTCGCGAACTCGGCCCCTATCGTCGCCATGACGAAACCGGCGAGCGCGATCGGCACAGCCGCGGGCGAGCCCGGCTTGGCGTACCAGAGCATGCCGGAGCCGATGACGAGCAGCGCCCCGAAGCTGGCGATCCAGGGCTTTCGCGGACCGGTCCGGTCGGCGATGCCGCCGAGCAGTGGCGAGAGCAAGGCGATGCAGAGCCCGGCAAAGCCGGTGGCGTAGCCCCAGAGCGCCTGCCCCTGCGCAGGATCGGAAGCCAGCGCCGCCGCAAAGAAGGGCGCGAAGACGAAGGTCGTGACCAGCGTGAAGAAGGGCTGGGCCGCCCAGTCGAAGAAGATCCAGGCGACGATCGAGCGCCGCGGCGGATAGGTCACCGGCGAGCTGCCGGCACCGCCGGACTGGGTCATCGCGACATTCAAAGGACAGCACCTGATCTGAAAGGAAGCTGGTCGTCCCGGACAAGCCGCGCCAGCGGCGCCGATCCGGGATCAATGCCTGAACGTCTGTCTGAGCCTCTCCGGCAGACGTCCAGGCATGGGTCCCGGGTCTCCCTCCGGTCGCCCG
>JAEXUU010000203.1 GCA_023452965.1 Pseudomonadota bacterium
GTCGTCATGACCCAGAGGCGCAGGATATCCGCGCCCGATTCCTTCATCACGTCCTGCGGCGAGACGACGTTGCCCTTCGACTTCGACATCTTCTCGCCCTTCTCGTCGAGACAGAAGCCGTGGGTCAGGACGACGTCATAGGGCGCCCGGCCGCGCGTGCCGCAGCTTTCGAGCAGGCTCGAATGGAACCAGCCGCGATGCTGATCCGAGCCTTCGAGATACATCACCTTGTCCTTGCCGCCATCGACGACGCGATGCGTCTTGAGATCGGCGCGCTTCTCCAGGGTGAAGGCGTGGGTCGAGCCGGAATCGAACCAGACGTCGAGCACGTCGGTGACGCGCTCATACAGGGCCGGGTCGTAGCCGAAGGGCTTCAGGAAGCGGGCGCCGTCGGTGTCGGTGAACCAGGCATCTGCGCCTTCGGCCTCGAAGGCCTCGGCGATGGCGGCGTTGACCTTGGCGTCGACCAGGACCTCCTTGGTCTCCTTCTCGACGAAGACGGTGATCGGCACACCCCAGGCGCGCTGGCGCGAGACCACCCAGTCGGGCCGGTTGGCGATCATGCCGTTGATCCGGTTCTCGCCGGCGGCAGGAACCCATTCGGTATCCCGGATCGCCTTCAGCGCCCGGTTGCGGAGCGTGTCGGCATTGCCGCCCGCCACCGGCGCGGGAGCCGCCGGATCGGGCGCCCCCGCATCGCCATAGGGCTTGTCCATGGCGATGAACCATTGCGGCGTGTTGCGGAAGATCACCGGCTTCTTCGAGCGCCATGAATGCGGGTACTGGTGCTTCAGCCGGCCGCGCGCGACGAGATGGCCGGTCGCCGCCAGCGCCTTGATGACGACGTCGTTGGCGTTGCCCTTCTCGCCCTTGTCGGTGATGACCTGCGCCCCTTCGAAGCCCGGCGCCTCCTTGGTGAAGCGACCATCGGCATCGACGGTGTAGGGGATACGGGTTTCGATGCCGCGCTCGGCCAGCATCCGGCCATTGGCCATCCAGACGTCGAAGTCCTCGCGGCCATGGCTCGGCGCGGTGTGGACGAAGCCGGTGCCCGCATCGTCGGTGACATGGTCGCCATCGAGCAGCGGCACGTCGAAATCGTAGCCCTGGCCGCGCAGCGGGTGGGCGCAGCTCAGACCCGCGAGTTGCTCGGCAGACACATCGGCCACCAGCTCGTAAGCCTCGACCTTCGCCGCCTTGAAGACGGATTCGGCCAGGTTCTTCGCCAGGATGTAGGAGGCGCCGACCTTGGCCCAGTTGTTCTCCGGCGCCGCGGTGACGCGGTAGAGCCCGTAGGCGACCTTGTGGTGGAACGAGATCGCCCGGTTGCCGGGGATCGTCCAGGGAGTCGTGGTCCAGATCACCACCGAGGCCCCTGCCAGCGGACCCGAACCGAGAACCGGGAACGCGACATGGATCGTGTCGCTGGTATGCTCCTCGTACTCGACCTCGGCTTCGGCGAGCGCGGTCTTTTCGACCACCGACCACATCACCGGCTTGGATCCGCGATAGAGCATGCCGTTCTCGGCGAACTTCATGATCTCGCGGGCGATCTGCGCCTCGGCCGGATAGGCCATGGTGAGATAGGGATCGGCCCAGTCGCCCTCGACGCCGAGGCGCTTGAACTCGGTGCGCTGGACATCGACCCAGTGCTCGGCGAAGGCGCGGCATTCCTTGCGGAACTCGACGACCGGAACATCGTCCTTGTTCAGCCCCTTGGCGCGGTACTGCTCCTCGATCTTCCACTCGATCGGCAGGCCGTGGCAGTCCCAGCCCGGCACGTAGTTGGAGTCGTGGCCGAGCATCTGCTGCGAACGCGTGACGAGGTCCTTCAGCACCTTGTTGAGCGCATGGCCGATATGGATGTTGCCGTTGGCATAGGGAGGGCCATCGTGCAGGACGAAGCGGTCGCGGCCCTTCGCGGTCTCGCGCAGCTTGCGGTAGAGGTCCATCTTGGCCCAGCGGGCGAGCAGCTCCGGCTCGCGCTGCGGCAGGCCGGCCCGCATCGGGAACTCGGTCTGCGGCAGGAACAGCGTCTGCGAATAGTCCTGGCCCTTGGCGTCCTGGGCGGCGGGCTTCTCGGCGGTCTTGTCGTTCATGATCCGGCTCTGGCGGTTCGGACAGGCGGGCCAGATCGGTCTGGCGCTGCGCTCTTGTCCGCGAAAACTGGGAAAGCGGTCGAAATCCCGGACTGCGCAGGCGCCCGCGCGTGCGCGCAGGGCGGCAGCCGGGCTCGTAATTCGCCGGGACAGTGCGATGATCGTGGCGCGGAAAGCGGGCATGAGCGGCTTCTAGCAGGCGTTGCCTAGGGAAGAAAGGGCGGCGTCCGGCGAAGAATGTCGCGCGCCCGCCGGCTGTCGGCGTCCATCTGCGCGATCAGCGGCGGCAGCGCCTCGAACTTCGCCTCGCCGCGCAGCCAGGCGACAAGGGCGACATCGACGGTCTTGCCGTAGAGATCGCCTGAGAAATCGAACAGGAAGGTCTCGAGCCGCGGCGCGCCATCGTCGAAGGTCGGGCGGCTGCCGAAGCTGGCGACGCCGTCGCGCCAGATGCCGTCGACGCGCATGCGCACCGCATAGACGCCATAACGCAGCCGGCAGTCGCGGGGCAGATGCATATTGGCGGTGGGGTAGCCGAGTTCGCGCCCGCGCTTGTCGCCATGGGTGACCACGCCGCGCACGAACCAGGGCCGGCCGAGGAACTCGGCGGCGCGGGCGACATCGCCCTGCTCCAGCGCCGTGCGGATCAAGGTCGAGGAGACCGCCTCGCCCTGCCAGGAATACGGCGCGACGACCGCGACCGGCACGCCGGCCGCTCCGGCCCGCGCCTGCAGCATCTCCGGCGAGCCGGTGCGGCCCGCGCCGAAATGGAAATCATAGCCGCAGACCAGACCGGCGGCGCCGAGCCGGCCGAGCAGCAAATCGTCGATGAAGGCCTCGGCGGCGACCGCGGCGATCTCGCGGTCGAAGGGCAGGACGAAGCTCGGTGCGAGCCCCTCGCCGGCGAGCAACTCGACCTTGAGCGCCGCCGGGGTGAGCCGGAACACCGGCTGGTCCGGCCGGAAGACCGAGCGCGGATGCGGCTCGAAGGTCAGTGCCGCAGCCTGTCCGTCTTGGCCTGCCGCCATCTCGTTCGCCACCCGCGCCAGCTCGGCATGACCACGATGGACGCCGTCGAAATTGCCGAGCGCCAGCACCCGCCCGCGCAGGGCGTCCGGCACGGGCTTTCCCGGTTCGAGGATGAAGGCCGCCGGCAAATCGGGTCGCGGCGCTTCGGCTGATGAGGTCATGGAGCGCAAGCGTCCGAGCGCCGGGAAGCTCCGGCGGGCCGTGTTTGGCCTCAAGCCGGCGGAAGCGTCAAGACTTCGGCTTCAGGCTTTCGCCACCGCGCGCCGCAGCGCCACCCAGGCCTCGCCTTCGAGAACGGCCTTGCCGTCGACCAGGCATTCGCAGAACAGCCGGGCGCGCCGGCGCTCGGCGACGAGCTCGACCACCTCGACCCGGGCGGTGACGACGTCGCCGATCTTGACCGGGGCGAGGAAGTTCAGGGTCTGCGAGAGATAGACCGCGCCCGGCCCGGGCAGGCGGGTGCCGAGCAGAGCCGAAACGAGGCTGGCCGTCAGCATGCCATGGGCGATGCGCTGGCCGAACTTGGTGCCGGCGGCATATCGGTCGCAGAGATGGATCGGATTGGCGTCGCCGGAAAGGTCGGCGAAGAGCGAGATGTCGCGCTCCATCACGGTGCGCATCAGGCTTTCGCGCTGGCCGATCGCCAGATCCTCGAAGGCATGAACCTGATAGAGCGTGCTGGTCATCATCGGTCGTTTCGCATGCGCAGCAACGGTGGAAAAGCCGCTGCCACATGAGACAGGGGATGTCAGCGTTTCACAATTCGCTGCATTGCACCATAGACCTTTCGTGCCTGGGCGAGGTCGCCTTTCGGATGATGACGCTGCGTCAGTTTTCGATCGAATTAACCGCTTTGAAACACCGCTCGGCTATCAGGATTGCCCCATGATTGCCGCTCTGAGAGAGCGGCCAGCGCATCGGTATTGCCCGGTGCGCGCTCGCATGCTCGGAGTTCCACCATGGCCCTTGACCCGTCGATGCCGATCCTGGTGGTGGACGATTACCAGACCATGGTGCGGATCATCCGCAACCTCCTGAAGCAGCTCGGCTTCGAGAATGTCGACGATGCCTCGGACGGCAGCAGCGCCATCGCCAAGATGCGCGACAAGAAATACGGGCTGGTGATCTCGGACTGGAACATGGAGCCGATGACCGGCTTCGAGCTGCTGCGCCAGGTCCGCAACGAGGAAGAGATCGCCGCGACGCCGTTCATCATGGTGACCGCGGAGTCGAAGACCGAGAACGTCATCGCCGCCAAGAAGGCCGGCGTGAACAACTACATCGTCAAGCCGTTCAACGCGCAGACGCTGAAATCCAAGATCGAATCGGTCTGCGCCGCCTGAGGCCGGCCACGAGCCGACCTGAGCCCTCATCCTGAGGAGCCGTTCCGTTGGGAACGGCTCCTCAGGATGCTTCAGCAGGCTTCCGGGATATCTGGACCATCCTTCGAGACGCGCCTGCGGCACTCCTCGGGATGAGACCGGCAGTTCTCAACGAAGCTCAAAACGCCGGACGCGCTCCACCTCCGGAATAGGCCGCTTACCAGGCGAGCTGCTGCATCGCGTAGTCGGGGCGGTGGCTCTGACGGGCGAACCAGTCCTGCAATTCCGCCGGCGAGAGTTCGCCGGTCTCCTCGGCATGGATGCCGCCCAGGCACATCAACGATCCCAGCCCGTAGTGCACGGCGCCGGCGATATCGGTGCGGATCGCGTCGCCGATGGCGAGGATGCGCGACCTCTCGACATTCTCGCCGCGCAGCTCCTGGCCTTGGCGGATCGCCAGTTCGTAGATCGGGGCATGCGGCTTGCCGGCATAGATCGCGCGGCCGCCGATTTGCTCATAGGCAAGCGCGATCGAACCGGCGCAGGGCACCATGCGGCCGCCGCGGTCGACTACGAGATCGGGATTGGCGCAGATCAGGGTGAGGTCGCGGCGGGCGAAATCGGCAAGCTGCTCGGCATAGGTTTCCGCCGTCTCGGTCTCGTCGTCGAACAGGCCGGTGCAGACGACATAGCGGCCCTCGGCGGCCGGGACGCGCGGCGCGTCGAGCCCTGCGAGCAGCGGCAGGTCGCGGTCAGGGCCGAGATGATAGAGCGGCTCGCCGGCGCGATGGGCGATCAGGTCGCGGGCGACATCGCCGGAGGTGACGATCGCGTCGAAGGCGTCGCCCGGCACGCCGAGGCGTCCGAGCTGGATCGCGATCTCCGAGCGCGGGCGCGGCGCATTCGAGACCAGAACGACGGTGACGCCGCCGGCGCGCATCTTGGCCAAGGCGGCACAGGCTTCGGCATAGGGTGCGACGCCGTTATGGACGACGCCCCAGATGTCGCAGAGGCAGAGCTCGTACTGGCCAATGATCGGCGCAACACCGGAAAGCAGGCGGGTTGAAGTCGGCACGGGCGGGCTCCGGCTTGAAGTGAGCGGCGGCTGACGCCACGATCCAGCGGCTCAGCATGCGGGCTCAATACGCCGCCAATGGCCGGCCGGCCAGCCCGGTCACGGCATAACGCGCCGGCTTGCAGGCTTGTTCAGGCGGTCGCGCGTCGCAGGACGTCGCGGAAGGGTACGCGCGTCGGCGCCTGCGGTGCAACTGGGGCCGGAGGCGGGTAATTGACGATCTCTGCGGCCGGCGGGAGCGGCGCAGGTGCCGGAGCCGGAGCCGACACGGGCGCCGCCGCCTCGGGCTCCGCGAAGACCTCCGGACGCACCGGGCGCGGCGGCGAGAAGACGTCGCCCTGGCCGTAGCCGACGCCGAGATCGAGCATGTCGGCGACCATCGGATCGGCCTCGACCTCTTGGGCGACGAGCTGGATCGCGCCGCGAGCGAGGGGCGCAGCAAGATCGCCCGCGGCGATGTCGGCGACCGCAGCCCCCCTCGCCTCGGCCAGCAGCAACGAGGCGGGCACCTTGACGAAGCGGACGCCGCGATCGTGCAGCGACGCGGGATCGAGCCTGAGATCGGCGACATGGTCGAGCGCGAAGCGCACGCCATTGGCCGACATCGCCCCGAGCAGCCCGAGGCTCGCCGGCTCGAGCGTGCGGAAGACCCGCTGCGGCATCTCGATGACGAGATTGCCGATATGGGCGTGGTACTTCTCGAGGATGCGCGCCAGCGCTGCCAGGGCCCGCGAAGAACCCCAGGTCGCGCCGCTGAAATTGCAGGAGACGAAGAGCCCGCCTTCCTTGGTCCCGAGATGGCGGGCGATCGCCAGTGCACGGGTCAGGACGAGCGCATCCAGCGTGGGGCCGAAGCCGCGCTGCTCGATCGTCTCCATGAACTCGTCGGGAAGCAGCAGGGTCTTCTCGTCGAGACGCAGGCGCACCAGCGCCTCGTAGCCCCGGGTCCGGCGCTGCGGCAGCTGGACGATCGGCTGGAGATGAACCTCGACCTGGCCGTTGGCGAGCGCCTCGCTGATCAGAGCGACGCGCTCCTCCAGCGCCCGTGCCTGGGCCATCTCCGCGGGCGACTGCCGTACCGCGACCAGCGGCTCGGGTGCACGCAAGGGCGCGCGCTCCGCCACCACAGCCCGTACCGGCGCTTGCGGCGGCGCGGCGAGCTTGTCCTGCACCAACCGCAATTGATCGTCATGGTCGCCGAGCGTCGTTGCGACCTGCTGCAGGAGATCGCCGAGCAGCCCGACCTCGGCGGTGAGCTCATTCAGCATCGCGCGGGCCGGGGCAGCATCGACCTCGCTCATCGGCAGTTGGTCGATGCGCTTGCCCATCGCGTCGAGGCGGATTGCATTCGTCGCCAGCCGGACCTTGACCTCGCCGAGCCCGGCCAGAAGTTGCTCGCGCTCGGCTGCCCAGTTGCGGCGAACCAGCGCCGCCGAACCGGCGAGGCCGAGCCCGGCAGAAAGCAGGCCGACCGCATTGGCGAGCCCGCCCGGCAGCAACAGCATGGCGGCGGCGCCCAGCGAAAAACCGGCAACACCGCTGGCGGCCGGCGGGAGTGCGCTGAGGCGGATGCGAGCCAAGGGCAGGATCACGCAAAAAGAAGGTTGAGGGGAACGCGAAAGCGGCGAATCACCCTGCCGCACCCGCAGGATAGCCGCCGGCGGCCGCTGCTGCGAGGGCCGGCACGTCGCGGGCCGCATGCGAAGCGCAAAAATCGACCGCCGGCGGCCAACGACTTGCGCCTCGCTAGCGCGGTCGCAGCCCTCCGGAGTTGATCACCGCCAGGATCCGCTCGGCGACCTCCGTGGAGAAGCCCCGCCGGGCGAGATAGAGCCGCGCATCGAGATCGAAGAGCGGCACCTTCTGCCGCAAGGTTTGAAGCGCATGGTCCAGCGCGAAGCTGTCACCGCTCGCCGCAGCTGCCATGGCGCGGCCGATCAGGCCGAGAGGCGTCTCCTCGGCGTTGATCAGGGCCGCATGCGCGTCCGCCAGCTTGGTCGCTCCGGTGAGATAGGCGGCGAGATACAGGTAGAAATCGTACCAGGGCGGCCGACCATTGGAGAGCGCGACAGCCCGCTCGAGCAGAGGCAGCCCCTCCGCCGGCCGATTGAGCTGGACATAGCGTGCGCCGACGGAAGCAAGCACGTCGGGATCGTAGGGATTGCGCGCCAGCGCCTCCTGCCCGGATTTCAGCGCATCCTCGATCGCGCCGCGCAGGAACAGGGCATCCATCATCACCTGATGCGCCCGGGCGCTAGCGGGGGCAAGCCTGACCGCGGTGACCGCGGCGGCGAGCGCCCGGTCGAGCGCGGAGCCCGGACGGGCGTTGAAGTCCGAGGAGTACTCGTCGAGGGTCAGCAGCGCGAGCTGCGACCAGGCCGGGTGGAATTCCGGATCGCGGGCAACGATACCCTCCAGGCAGGTGCGGGCCGCCAGATGGTCCTCCGCCCTCATCGTCCGACGCAGGTTCACCGCAAGGAAAAGACAGCCGGCCTCCGGCGTCGGCGGCGCCAGACGGGCATCGGCATGCAACACGCCGAAGGGCTGGGCCAGCCGGATCGCCAGCTGCTGGGCCGTGTCGCGCAGCCTGGCTGCGTCGCTGAAGTCGCCAATGCTGCGCTCGCGCGAGGTGGTCCAGACGACGCGGCCGCCTTTGGCGGTGCTGAGCCGCGCATGGCCCTCGATCGCGTCGCCGACCCGCGAGAAGCTGACCGTCAGGACATAATCTGCGCCGTCTCCCGAGCGTGTCATCGGCTCCGGCAGCTTGACGACCAGGAGATCGTCGAAGCGCGCCATCGTGTCCGCGACCTGGCGAACGAAATTGCGGGTGATGTCGTCAAGTGAAGGGTCGGTCACCGTTTCCGCAACCTCGACCGAAACGACCGGGAGGCGCGCCTTGACCGGTACCACCGCCTGGACCGTCGGCAGCGGAGCCGAGCGCGGCGCGGCGGGTGGCGGCGGCAATTGCGAGGCGAGGTCCGGCAACTGCGCCGCCGTCTTTCCTGGCCCCTGCGCGCGCCAATACCAGAACGCGATCGCGGCAAAGGCTAGCAACAGCCCAAGGCCCGCGACATAGAGCCAGTAGCGCGAAGGCCGCGCAGCAGCCGCGCCGTTCTCGACCGGCGCCGCCCTCTCCCCTTGTGCTTCTTGCGCCTCAACCCCGTCGTGAGCGGGAACCTCCTCCTCCGCCGGAAGCCCCAGCGGCGCGACGCGCTCGAAGGCCGGGACATAGGCCCCGACGGGAACGGTGATGCGCACGGGATCGGCGACGCCATCGGCGGCGAAATAGAGATTCAACGCCTTGCGCAGGCGCCCAGCCTCGACGCGGACGATAGGGTCCGTCTGCGGATCGAAATCGGGCGAGCGGCCGAAGGCCTCGACCGCGATCGTGTAGCCCTTCAGCTCTGCAGCACGCCCCGCCAGGGTCTGCTCGACGATATAGCCCAGGAACGCCGTCAGCTGCGGGGCGGCCCGGAAGATATCGGAGGCGAGCACGCGCTCAAGCTGCGCGCGGATCTCATCCGGCGAGAGCCCATCGTCTCTGTCCAGAGCTGAGGCGCGAACGACCATTGGGGCGTGGTCCAGTGTTCCCCTCCTTCAAACTACGCCGGAAACGACGTTACGTCATCCGCGCAGGCGCCGCCTGTCGCTCGCGCAACGCAGGGATGCCCCGCCCGACCGCGGATTTACAGCCCGTAGCACGCTGCTAGGCTGAGGACGTTTTAAAAAACTAAAGGGATCGGATCATGACTTCTGCGACGGGCGCCATCGCCACGCCGAACGACCTTGAAGCCTACTGGATGCCCTTCACGGCGAACCGGTCGTTCAAGCAGAACCCGCGCATGGTCGCCCGGGCCGAGGGCATGTTCTACTACACCCCCGAGGGCAAGCCGGTGATGGACGGCACCGCCGGGCTCTGGTGCTGCAATGCCGGCCACGCCCGCGAGCCGATCATCCAGGCGATCCAGGCGCAGGCGCGCGAGCTCGATTACGCCCCCTCCTTCCAGTACGGCCACCCCAAGGTCTTCGCCGCGGCCGCCCGCATCGCGGCACTGGCGCCCGGCGATCTCGACCATGTCTTCTTCGCCGGCTCCGGCTCGGAAGCGGCGGACTCGGCCCTGAAGATCGCCCTCGCCTATTGGAACGTCTCGGGCAAGGGCTCGAAGACCCGGCTGATCGGCCGAGAGCGCGGCTATCACGGCGTCGGCTTCGGCGGCATCTCGGTCGGCGGCATGGTCAACAACCGCAAGTTCTTCGGCGGGCTGCTCACCGGCACCGACCACATCTCGCACACCTATGACCGCGAGAAGCAGGCCTTCAGCAAGGGCGAGCCGGAATACGGCGCGCATTTCGCCGATGATCTCGAGCGCGTCGTCGCGCTGCACGACGCCTCGACCATCGCGGCGGTGATCGTCGAGCCGATGGCCGGCTCGACCGGCGGGCTGCCGGCGCCGAAGGGCTATCTCAAGCGCCTGCGCGAGCTCTGCGACAAGCACGGCATCCTCCTGATCTTCGACGAGGTCATCACCGGCTTCGGCCGTCTCGGCTTCGCCTTCGCCGCCGAACGCTACGGCGTCGTCCCCGACATGATCACCTTCGCCAAGGGCGTGACCTCGGGCACGGTGCCGATGGGCGGCGTGATCGTGCGCAAGCACATCTACGACGCTTTCATGAACGGGCCGGACAACGTCATCGAGCTGTTCCACGGCTACACCTATTCCGGCCACCCGCTGGCAGCGGCTGCCTGCCTCGCCACGCTCGACATCTATCGCGAGGAGGGCCTGTTCGAGCGCGCCCGCGCCATGGAGCCGATGTGGGCGGATGCGGTGATGAGCCTGAAGGGCGAGCCCAACGTCGTCGACATCCGCACGGTCGGCCTGGTCGGTGCCGTCGATCTCGCACCGCGCGCCGATGGCGTCGGCAAGCGCGCCTTCGAGGCGATGGACCGCCTGTTCCGCGAGGAAGGGCTGATGGTCCGCACCGCCGCCGACACGATCGCCTTCTCGCCGCCGCTGATCATCACAGAGAGCCAGGTCGAGGAGTTGATC
>JAEXUU010000320.1 GCA_023452965.1 Pseudomonadota bacterium
CGCCGCGCCGCCCCCCCCCGCGGCGCCAGGCTTGCGAGACGCGACGCCGGCACCTGCCGGCGAGGAAACGACGTCAGTAGCGCTGATAGCGGTAGTCGTAGTCGTTGCGGTAGCCCCGCGGCGGCCCGTAGTCACGACGCGGGCCATAGCCGCGCGGCGGTCCATAGCCCGGGCGCGGGCCATAGCCGGGGGGCGGAGCATAGCCCGGGCCGTAGCCAGGACGCGGCCCCGGTGCGTAGCCACGGTTGGGTCCCGGCTGGCCGCGCCCCTGCTGTTGCTGCTGACGCGTCAGTTCCTGCATCATGTACAGGCGCCGCTCCTTGGCGGCCGACATGGTGAATTCCGCCGCCAGCCCGTCCAACTGCCGCGCGAGAGGCTGGGGCAACGCCTCGGATGCCATTGCCGGAGCGGAAACACCGCCACCGATGGCAAAGGCCGCGAGGATCAATAGTTTACGCATAGCATCTCTCCTTACGTCCCTATTGAAGCCTATCAAGCATCAACAAGGGATGAACGGCATCGTTAACCGACGTTCATCAGGCGGATTGCACTGGCATTGCCTGTATAAGAGCACAATGCACGCCCAGATCGGACGGCACTAAACAGCAAAACTGATATGATCGCCGCGACATCAGCACAGAACCGGGCATCGACCGCCAGTATCGCGGCCTCCAGTTTGATCATCGCCATGCACGCCGGCAGACTTTCTGCCGGTCCTGCTTGAGCTCGGCGAGGAACCTCAGAATTTGAGGCTGAACGTTCCGCGCAGGGATTGATCGATCGTTTCGTTCGAGAACTGCCCGCCATAGGAGACCGCGAGGGTCGCCGTCTCGCTGATATCGACCTCGAAGCCCGCATTGACGATCGCTGCGTTGCGGGCGATCGGCGTACCCGCGATGCCGAAGAGCGGGCCGCCGGCGAAGGCCAGCGTCGCGATCGGCGTCGTGTCGCTGAAGGCATGGCGCCAGCCGATCGAGCCGCGAGCGAGGATGTCGATCCCGCCCAGGGTGAAAACCGTCGAGCCCCGCAGCCCGACGGTGGTGAACAGCGTGTCGCCGGTATTGCCCGGGCTCGCCAGAGCCGCCGCGCCGCCGCGCTCGCTGAAGCCGTCGCTGTCGAGCCGCACATAGGCGAGGCTCGCGAAGGGCTCGAGCGCGAACCCTCCGGCATCGAGCCGGTAGCCGAGATCGCCGAAGGCCTGGGTCACGCCAGCGCGGTAGTCGGCGGCAAGTCCCTGGCCGAAGCCCGCAAACCCGACGGCCCGGCTGGTGCCGATGTCCTGCCAAGTGTGGCTCGCGCCGGCGCGCAGGCCAAGACGGCTCCATTGCGTGCCGCCATAGACGCCGAGATGGTAATCGTCGCTCGTGGCCGAGGAGATCCGCCCATCGACGCGAATATCGCTGCGGCTGTAGCCGGCCAGCATGCCGAAGCGCCAGGTATCGAAGACCGGGGCGTCCGCGCCGACGAAGAACCCGCCCGTCGCGCGATCCATCTTCGCAGCATTGCCGTTGCTGGAGGTCGAGCCCCACGAGCCGAAGGCCTGGCCCCACACCGTCAGGCGGTCCGCTGCGCCGCACTCGCCCGGCGAGCGGGGCGTGCCTTCCGCCCGCTGGCCGGTGCGTGAAGCCTCCGCCGCCACGCCGCAGAAGGCGGTACGGACGCGGTCGGTCGCGGCGTCGCGCACGAAATGGCTGGTCTCGAGTGTCGCCGTCCGGACGGAGGCATGGAGCTCGCCCGAGAGCTGGTCGAGCGCGCCGCGCGCGGCCGCCTCGTCGGGCAGGTTGAGGACCGCCGTGGTCGCCGGATTGCCCGGCGGAGCTGGGTCGATGCCCGTGCCGGTGGCGACCTGGTTCGGCGTCCCGCCCACGGAGGCGATCGTCCGACTCTGCTGCGTCACGAGATAGGCGTTGTTCGCATCATAGGCAGCGGCGAGCCGGATGAAGGCGGTGAGATCGGTCTCGCCGGTCAAGTCGAAGGTTCCGCGCAGGCCGTTGGTCGTGCTGAGAACCGTGTAGCGGGTGCCGAGCCTGTAGGGCGCGGCGGCCGTCTTCGTGACGGCGATGACCGCACCGCTGGCAAGAGTCGCGGTGCCGCTGACGGCGATGCGGTCGGAGGCCGCCGAGCCCGGATCGACCTCGACCTGATAGACTGCGCCCGCCTGCTGGAGATAGGCGCCGTTGACCGAGAGCGTGCCCAGGCTGCCGCCGGGCGCGATCGTGCCGCCTGTGGCGACCGTCGTCGCGCCGACGGTGCCCCCGCCCGCCAGCCTGGCGCCGCCATGGACCAATACGGCCGAGTTCGCGATCGCGCCGTCGACGACCAGGGTTCCGGCGAACACATCGGTGGCGCCGCTATGGCTGCTCAGGCCCGTCAGGGTCGTGGTGCCCGCGCCTAGCTGGGCAAGCCGGCCGGTGCCGCTGATCCGCCCGTCGAAGCTGATGCTGTCGGAGCGGTTGAAGGCGAGCGTACCATCGTTGACGACGTTCCCGCGCAGGCTGCCGGACGTGCCGCCAGTGCCGATCTGCAGCGTGCCGGCGCGGATCGTGCTGCCGCCTGCCTGCGTCGCATCCCCGGCGAGGACGAGGGTGCCCAGTCCATCCTTGGCGAGGGCGCCGCC
>JAEXUU010000340.1 GCA_023452965.1 Pseudomonadota bacterium
CACGCGACACGCCCTCGATCACGACGAAATGGTTCATCTGCCAGAAGGCGATCGCCGCAATGTCCGCCGTTGCGAAGGCGAAGCAGGCGAGCGCCATCGGCACGTCGTAGACCATCATGATGGCGGCACTGATCAGCGCGCCCATGATGCTGAAAAGCGCCGAGGAGATCGAGACCACGGCGCTGTGCGACAGGCGCCGCGCGGCCTCCATGCGCGAGGTGATGTCGCCGACATGGCGCTGGACGAAGAAGCCGATCGGCAGGCGCAGCATGTGCGCCATCAGGCCGACGGCGGATTCGGTGCCGAGCCGCCGCTGCAGCCGGGCCAGCACCAGCCCGTGCAGCCAGGACAGCAGCATGGAGAGCAGGGCCGAGCCGATCAGCGCCAGCAGCAGCGGCCGCAGCCAGCTCGTCGCGTGCTGGACCATGATGTTGTCGGCGAAGATCTTGCCGGCCGCGGGCACGAAGATCGGCGGCAGCACGTTGCAGAGCGCGATGATGCCGAGGAAGCCCAGCGCCGCGCGGGTCTCGCCGCCCTTCGGCAGCAGTGCGCGCAGCAGGCTGGGCCGCTCGCCGCCCGGCTGGAAGGCGGGCGTGGGTGCGAAGGTCAGAAGGATGCCGGTGAAGGCGCCGTCGAATTCGGCCGCATCGACGCTGCGCCGGCCATGGGCGGGATCGTTGATCTGGACGCGCCCACGCGACACGCCCTCGATCACGACGAAATGGTTCATCTGCCAGAAGGCGATCGCCGGAAAGCGATGCTGCGCCAGCGCCACGGGCTCGACGCGCCAGCCCTTGGCCTCCATGCCGAAGCTGCGCGCGGCGCGCAGCAGCGAGGCCGCCGTGGCGCCGTCGCGCGTCACCTGGCAGGCCTCGCGCAGCCGCTCCAGCGGCAGCCAGAGGCCGTGATAGGCCAGCACCATGCCGAGCGCCGCCGCCCCGCACTCGACCGCCTCCATCTGCAGTATGGTCGGGACGCGGCAGGGCCGTCTCGCGCTCGGCAGGGGCGGCACGGCGGCCGCTGGCGGACTCTCAGTCATGGCCGCGCGCCTTCACAGGCCGGTCCAGCGGCGCAGCGCCGGAATGATCAGGGTGATCGGCGGGGCGCGCCGCACCGTGACGTTGGCCGTGAGCAGCAGCCCGCTGCTGAGCGGGATTTCGTGCCCGCGCTGCGAGGTCCAGGCATAGCCGGCGCTCTCGCCGGAGGGTGTCTCCAGCGTCGCCCGAACTTCGAAGGGGGCGCCGTTGCGCGCCATCTGCCGGGCGAGATCCGGATTGCCCAGCCTTTCGGCGATTTCGGCCTGGCCCTCCGGCTGCGGCGAGACCGAGACCACCTTGCCGACGAGCATGCCGTATTCCTCGCGCGGTGCGATCGAGGGCGAGAGCCTGACCTCCATCCCCGGGGTTATGCGCTTGCCCATGTCGCCCGGGACGAAGAACAGGGCCTCCAGGCGCTCGCCGCCGGTTTCGAGCGTGACGATGCGCTGTCCGGCCGTGACCAGCGCGTTCATCGTCACCGGCACCAGGGCGACCATGCCGTCGCGCGGCGCACGGATCTCGTCGGCGAGCTTGCGGCTCAATCTCGCCTGTTCGAGCTGGCCCTTGAGATCGAGGATCTGGCGCTGGCTCGCCTCCAGCTCCTGGTCCCGCGTGCCGCCCAGCGCCAGGATCGCGCCGTTCAGCGCGGCGAGCTCCGATTGGGTGCGCGACAGGCTGGAGCGCGCGCTGAACAGCCGCTCGCGGGCCTCCTGCACGCGGTCGGTGGTGCCGGCGCCGCGCGAGAACAGCATTTCGCGATTGGCCAGCGTGCCCTCCGCTTCGGCGATCCGCTGGCGGGTCAGGTCGGCGGCCTCGTCCAGCTCCTCGCGCCGGCGCTGCTGCGAGACGTTCTCGGCGGCGACGCGAACCTCGTAGCGCTGGGTGATGGCGGTGCGGTGGTCCTCGGCCTGGTCGATGCGGCGCTCGAGATCGGCGATGCGCGCATCCTCCTCCGGAGTCGTCAGCGAAGCGACGATCTGCCCGGCCGTAACCTTCTGGCCTGCCGGAACGAGCCCGTCGATCCAGCCCGATTTCGGTGCGTTGAGCCCGATGAAGACGCCGCCGCTGCGCACGAACATGCCGGGGCCCTCCACCGTCTCGCGATAGCGCGCCAGGCAGGCCCAGACGATGACCGCGATGCAGAGCGCCAGGCAGAGCAGGCCGGCGATCCATTCGACGCGGCCGACCACGCGCAGCGGCGCGTGGAAATCCTCCGCCCGGTCGAGCTGCTGCAGCGACTGCTGCCGGAACAGGCTCCCCGTGCCCCGCTGCGTCGCCGGGGGTGACTCAACCTCTGACATCCGCAGCGATCCCGACCTCTCCGTATCCCGGCCAGCTAAGCTGACCAAACGTTGAGTATTCGCAAATGCCGGCGGCATTTCTGCCGCCGGCCAGGCTGACGACGGGTATGGCGGCCAGGCTCTGGAGCGCGAGAGCCGGGAACTGCGGTAGGCGACGAGAGCTTGCGCAAGGCATCGGCCGATTCTGCCCAGGCGCTTTGTGCGAATGCTTGCACTCGATCGCGCCGTGATCGCGGCGGCCTAATGTCACAGCGGTCCTGCGTGCGGCCTGTGTGGCGAGGGCGAACCGAGGATGCGGCGATGTGGCCGGAAGGGCTGATGCTCCGCAAACAAGCCCGCTTCCAGGAAGAAAACGCGTCAAAAGCTAGAAAAACTCAATATTCCGGTTGAAGATCTAGTTCTGCAGAGCGTCGGCCGTGAGCCGCAAAGAATAAAAATCTGTCCCAGGGGCAGATTGAACATCACATTGTTCCAATTTGCGGTAGTTCTGATATGCGCTCGTTGCGCAAGCGATTCGGATACGCCTAATTGTCTAAAACTGATATTCTGCGGCGGGTTCGCCGGCCTTTCTCGCTCCCCAGCCTGACTCTTTCTCTCGAACCTCGTTTCATGTTCGACGCCGCTGGCGCCGCGACGGCTGCCGCGGTCGCTGCCGACATGCACGCGCCTGCAGAAGTGGCTGATAAGCCGGCGAACGACCAGGATCACGGCGCCGCTGCCGGCAATGAAGCATCGGACACGGTCACTGATGTCGGGCCTTTCGGCGGCAAGGCCGAAGCGCAGCTGATCGAAGCGGAAGGCCGCTCGCAGGCGTCGCGGCACGAGATCGTCTTCGTCGACGCCCGCCTGCCGGAGCTCGGCAGCCTGACGCCGGCGCCCGGCGTCGAACTCATCGTCCTCGATCCCGAACGCGACGGTCTTGCGCAGGTGAGCGCGGCGCTGGCCGGGCGCAGCGGCCTCGATGCGGTGCATTTCGTCGGCCATGGCGAGGGCGGCGCCTTCACCCTCGGCCGGACGGTGGTCGACGCGGCGCTGCTCGAAGCTCGCGGCGCCGAAATCGCCTCCTGGAGCGCGGCCTTGAACGCCGATGCCGACCTCATGATCTGGGGCTGCGACGTCGCCGGCACGCCCGCGGGCGAGGCGCTGCTCGGCAGCCTCGCCATGCTGACAGGCGGGGATGTCGCCGCATCCGAGGACAGGACCGGCTCGCAGCAGCGCGGCGGCGACTGGGTTCTGGAAGCGCGCACCGGCGCGATCGAGACGGCTCTCCCCTTCGCGGCCGAGGCCGTAGCGGCCTGGAACCATGAGCTTGCCCCGCCGACCATCTCCGGCTCCGAGAGCCTGCAGGTGGCCGAGCCGAGCACGCTCAATCCGGCTTTCGGCACGAGCGCGAGCGTCAATCTCGGCGATGCCGGCTGGGGGCTGGGCTATAATCCGGCCGACGCCAGCGATGCCGTGACCGTCTCCGTCACCGTCTCGGATACCAGCATCGGCGCTTTCGCCGATACGGTCGGCGGCGGCGTCCAGCTCGGTAACGTCTGGACCTTCAACGGGACGATGCAGCAGGCCGACGCCTGGCTGAAGGGGCTGACCTTCACGGCGGCCGATGTCGAGCGCGGCAACGCCATCGCCTCGACCAATATCGCGGTCTCGGTCACCAACCAGACCGATGGCGGCACGGCCGACAGGACCGCGGCGATCCGTGTCACCGCCTCCAACGATCCGACCGTGCTCGACGACGTCACGGTCAACGTCGCCGAGGTCGGTCCAGGCGGCGCGCCGAGCGTCACCATCCTCGACGGCAGCATGATCGCGCCGACGGACGCGGAGGTGGCGTTCGGGTCCCAGAGCAAGGCCCAGATCGTCTATACGCTCGATACGGATACGCAGCACGGTTACCTCACCCTTGGCGGGGTCCGCATCGGGCAGGGTTCGGTCTTCACCCAGGCCGATATCGAGGCCGGTCGGCTAGCTTATGTCCATACCGCGACGGGGGCCCTTCAGAATACGCAGGACGCCTTCGTCGTGCGCGTCAACGACGGCGCGACGCCGCTCGCCCATTCCGAGCTCGCGACCATTCGGCTCGATATCGCGCCGGTCAACCAGGCGCCGAATGTCTCGGGCGACGGTCGCGTCTACGAAGGGCAGCCCAACAACGCCCAGGGGCCGGGTCCGGCCCCCTCGAGGGTCGGCGACTACATCGTGGCCGATGGCGGTGGGGACCCGAACGATCCCTCGCTGACCGTCCGGCTGGATTCGCTGCCCGCGGACGGCATGCTCCATTTCAACGGCACGGTCACGATCGGCGGTGTCGTTCAGACGATGGACCGCGCCATCACCGCCGCCGACATCGCGGCCGGGATCAGTTTCGCCTACGCCGATCGCGGTCGGCTGACCTATGCCCATAATGGCGTGGATCGGGCCAATGGTCGGCCGAACCCGCAGGACGGCTTCGACGTCACCGTGATCGACGGTGGCGGCGGTGCCGGCGCCGCCGCGGCACTGTCCGCCTCTTCGCGGATCACGCTCGACGTCCTGTCGGTCAACGACGAGCCGGTCTGGGCAGGCGGCTCGCTCGAGGCGACGGTCGACGCTTCGCACCGGATCACGCTCGACACCGGCATGCTCAATGTCAGCGATCCGGATTCGCTGGACGACAGCCTGTCCTTCGTCGTCACCGGGCGGGAGATGGACAAGGGCCGGCTCTATCTGACGCCGGTGGGCGGCGGAGCGGCCGTTCCGCTGCCTGTCGGCGGCACCTTTACGCTCGCCGACATCAAGGCCGGCCGTGTCCAGTACGTCCAGCATCTTGGCGCCGGCCCGAACGAGACCGACAGCTTCCAGTTCCAGGTCGTCGACAACGGCGTCTCGCTGCATTGGCGCGAGGACGGCACGCTTTATGAGCGCCCGAGCGGCATCTATGACGACCCGGCCAGCGAGACGAGCAGGCTGAAGAACTTCACCTTCACGATCCGCCTGCACGAGACGCAGGATGGTGAGGGCGGCGCGCTGCCGGCCGACCCGGATCGCACCCCCTCGCATCAGACGAGCGAGCACGCCGGCACCGACGCCAGCGGTCATGCCGTCGGCAACCTGACCGAGGGCGGCACCGTCGTCCTCTATGACGGCCGGCCTTCGGGTGGCGTGGAGCGCCCGGGCCTGCACTATTCCGTGCCCGGCGCAGCGCCCGAGCAGATCGTCTATACGGTGATGTCCTTCGACGGCGTCGCCTCCGGCTGGAACGGCTTGCTGCAGAAGCAGGTCGGGAGCGACTGGGTCTCGCTGTCGCAATATGACAGCTTCACCCAGGCCGATCTCGATGCCGGCCGGGTGCGGTTCGTCCATGACGGCGGCGAGGATTTCGAGTCCAGCGTGAAGCTGCGTGCATCCGCCGGCGTGCTGATCGACGACGGCGCCGGCGGGCTGGCGATGGACGAGTGGATCACCGATTTCCACTTCTACGCCACGCCGGTCAACGACGCGCCCGAGGCGACGGGCTCCAGCGACAACATCATCAAGGAAGGCCAGACTGTCGCCATCACCAGCGACATGCTGAGCTTCTCCGACCCCGACGACGCGACGAGCGAGGCGCGCTACGAGGC
>JAEXUU010000171.1 GCA_023452965.1 Pseudomonadota bacterium
GTGCTACGCGCAACCGAGCCGGATTTCGCCCTGGTCGAGTGCTTCGAGGCCGGTAATCGCTGCCTCGTCACGCCACGTTGTCGCCTGCGCGGCGTGCTCAACGAGGCGCTCACCGCCTTCGTGACGACGCTCGACCGCTACACGCTGGCCGATCTTGTGCTCAGGCCGGAGGATTTCGGCATCGTAGCGCCGACGCAGGATGCGCCCAGGCCGGCGCGGCGCAGGGCGTCCCAGGCCGCCACCTGACCCCGGGGCCGGCATTTCGTCATATCCAGCAGGTGAAACCGCGCATAGGCAAGCTCAATAAGATACATTATATATGCCTCTTATTGGAATTGCTTGGTCACGCCACTGGGCCATTCAAGGCGCCGGCCGACCGGCAAGGGACGCGCAGCATGGCGACGCTGGTGCTTGATCCGTCGATCTTCGTCGACGACGACATCCTGCACGAGATCGTGCAGTCGCTCAGCGAGCGCCTGCGCCGCCACAGGCGGCTGCGCGGCGGGCTCGACAGGGTCATCGGCAATCGCTGGCAGGAATTCGAGGAGGGTTTCGCGCGTTTTCTCGGCGCGCTGCTGCTGCAGACCGGAGAACAGGGCGGCGGGATCGTCGCGCTGCACGAGGTCTTTCCCGAACTGGCGCCGGACCATGTCCGGGATGCCTGCGAGGTCTTCATGGAAGCAGCGCTGGAGGTTCTGCCTTTCCACGCCGCCGCCAGCCTGTCGGAGCTCTCCGAGCATGTCGGCGCCCTCGTCCTGCGCGCGCTCGAGCCCGCGACGGAAGCCGCAGCGGCGATGCCACTGGCCCGGCGCCTCAGCGAGGCCGAGGCGGCGCTTCGGGCGGGGGCGGGCCTGCGATAGGCTCGGAGGAGGCGGCGGCCTCCTCATCCTCTTCCAAAGCCGGCGCTACGGGCCGAATCGCCTCGTCATCGAGAAGAATGCGAGCGGCCGCACCGTCGAGATCCTCGTACTGGCCACTGCGTAGCGACCACATGAAGGCGCCGAGCCCGACGACGCCGAGCGCAATGGCGATCGGGATCAGGTAGAAGAAATCCATCATCGCAAGGCAAGGGCGGGCACACCCGCCACCTTTTCCGCCGGCGGCACCGGTGCGAGCCCGCCGGCAGCGTGCCGGCCGAGCCGCAGCGCATTCCCGATCACCAGAAGCGAGGACAGCGACATGGTCACGGCCGCGATCAAGGGCGTGACATAGCCGAGCACAGCGATCGGGATCGCGATCGCGTTGTAGGCGACGGCGAGGAAGAGGTTCTGCCGGACGAGCTTGCTGGCCTCGCGCGCTACGGCGAGCGCCTGCGGCACGGCGAGCAGGCTCTCGCGCAGGAAGACAAAATCGGCGGCGTTGCGCCCGATATCGGCGGCCGTTGCCGGTGCCATCGAGGCATGGGCACGCGCCAGCGCCGGTGCGTCGTTGAGGCCGTCGCCGACCATCAGCACCTTGCGCCCCTCGGCCGCGGCGGCCTCGATATGGGCGAGTTTGCCGCCGGGCGAGACCCTTGCGCCATGCGGCAGGCCGAGCGCCGCAGCGAGCCGACGGACCGGCTCCTCGCGGTCCCCGGAGAGGATCTCGACCCCAAGCCCGGCGGCCGAAAGCCCTGCGATCGCCTCGCGTGCATCGGGCCGCAGCCGGTCGTCGAAGTCGAAGCTCGCCAGTGCCTTGCCATCCCGGCTCAGCATGACGCGAGCTTCGTTCGTCCCGGCCTCCGGCGCGGCATCGGCGCCGACCGCCCATTCCGGCCGCCCGAGGCGATAGAGCGAGCCGCCGGCCTTCGCCTCGAGCCCCGCCCCCGGCAGTTCGGAAATCTCGGAGAAGACAGTTCCGGCTGCGGGGCGGCCGAGCCCGCCGGAAGCCGCGACCAGAGCGCGCGAATAGGGGTGCCGCGAATGGGCCGCGAGCGCCGCCGCCAGCGACAGGGCGGCGGGGTCCTTCGACGCGGGATCGAGCAGGCGCGGATTACCCTGTGTGAGCGTGCCGGTCTTGTCGAAGACGACGCTGTCGATCTCGGCGAGGCGCTCCATGGCGGCGCCGTCCCTGACCATGATGCCCTTCTCGAACAGCCGGCGTGCCGCCATGATCTGGACCATCGGCACGGCGAGGCCCAATGCGCAGGGGCAGGTCACGATCAGCACGGCGATGGCGATGGTGATGGCACGGTGGGCATCGCCGGTCGCCAACATCCAGCCGAGGAAGGTCAGGAAGGCGGTGAGGTGTATCACCGGCGCGTAGAGCCGCGCTGCCCGGTCGGCGATGCGCCGGTAGAGCGAGCGCCCTTCCTCCGCAGCCTCCATCATGCGCACCATCTCGGCCAGGAAGGAATCCCGGGCGGCAGAGGTCGCGGTGATCTGCAGCGGGCGCGTCAGGTTGAGCGTGCCGGCCTGCAGCGCCTGCCCGGCAACGGCGGGCTGGGGCAGGCTTTCGCCCGAGACCAGCGAGCAGTCGAGTTCGGAGGCGCCTTCGACCACCCTGGCATCGACCGGCACGCGCTCCCCCGCGGCGAGCAGGATGGTCATGCCGGGCTCGATCTCGGCGACCGGCAGGTAGGTCCCGGTGCCATCCGCGCCGATGACGAGCGCGCCGCGCGCCGCGAGCCGGGCGAGACCCTTCACCGCAACCCGAGCCCGCTCGCGCATGACATGGTCCAGCGTTCGGCCGATCAGCAGGAAGAAGAGCAGCGAGATCGCGGCATCGAAATAGGCGTGGGGGCCGCCATGCACCGTCTCGTAGAGGCTGAGCGCGAAGGCGAGCGAGACGCCGATCGAGATCGGCACATCCATATTGGTGCGGCCCTTGCGCAGCGCCCCCCAGGCGGAGCGAAAGAAGACGCGGCCGGAATAGGCGAGCGCCGGCAGGGCGATCAGCGCCGAGATCCAGTGGAAAAGGTCGCGCGTCGCCGGCTCGGCGCCGGACCAGACCGAGACCGAGAGCAGCATGATGTTCATCGAGGCGAAGCCGGCGACCGCCAGCGCGCGGATGAGCTCGGAGAGCGCCGCGTCGGTGCCGGTTTCGGCGAAATCGGCCAGATGCGCCTCGTATCCGACGCCGGCTAGCGCTTCGGCGAAAGGCGGCGGCGTTCCGTCCCGCCAGCGGATCGAGACCCGCTTGGTCGAGAGGTTGACCCTGGCCCGCTCGACGCCCGGCAGTGCCGAGAGTGCCTTTTCGATGGTCGCGATGCAGCCGCCACAATGGATGCCCGGCACGGAGAGATCGGTCTGGCGCGTTCCGCCGCCCACAGGCCGGCTTGCCAGCAGGATCTCGTCGGCGGTCAGCCTGTGATCCGCCGTCGCATAGTCGGCGCCGGGCGCGCAGCAACTCATCGAAGGCTCCCGAAAGCGAAGCCGGCCCGCTCAGGCCGCGATCGCGCGATAGGCGTACCAGGTGCCATGCCCAAGAAGTGGGAACACGACGATCAGGCCGAGCAGGCCGGTGGCGAGGCTCAGCAGGAACAGGCCGAGGACGATCGCGCCCCACGTGAGCATCACCGGCAGGTTGTTCCAGACCAGGGCGGTGCTGCTGCCCATCGCCGTCAGCGCGTCGACCCGCTTGTCGAGCTGCATCGGGATCGCAAAGACGCTGATCGCGAAGGAAAAGGCCGCGAACAGGCCGCCGACGGCACTGCCGACGAAAAGCATCGCCAGCCCGACCGGCGTGGTGAACAGCATGCCGACGATATGGTCGAGCCCCGGGAAGGGACGCAGGCCGAAGAACAGCGCGTAGATCAGCACCGCCGCGCGCATCCACACCAGCATCAGCAGGCAGAGCAGCACGCCGGTGAACAGCACCTGCCCACCAGAAGCCGGCTTGACGAAGAGCATGCGACCAAGACCGATGCGCTCGCCGAGGGCATGGCGGCGGCTCTTCTCGTAGAGCCCGATCGCGAAGAGGGGACCGACGACCATGAACCCGGCCAGGGCCGGGAACAGGATGTAGTCCCAGCCGAAGGAGAAGAAGCAGGCAACGACGGCGAGAGAGACTAGGAAGACCAGGAGCCCGTAGCTCAGGCTCGGCATGGGATTGTCGACGATGTCCTGCCAGCCGGCCCGCAGCCAGTCGAAGGCGGCGGAAGCGGGCAGGCCGCGGCTCCATTTGTTCTCGCGCGGGAGCGGAGGGACGACGGCCGGGATGATCATGGTTCGCCTCGCTGCGGAGTGGGCTTCATTCCGTCACCTCACTGGCAAGCCGAACGGGCGGCGCTGTACGCACCCGGCCGTCCCTCGCCTTCACCCCGCCGGAGATGAGGAACGCAATCGGGCTGGGACGAGATCGCGACATGGACCAGATGCCAGTTGGCGCCGGCCAGCAGCAGCAAGCCGCCGCCGACCGCCAGCCCCACGACGAGCTTGCGTCGGCGCACCTGCGGGCTGGACACGATCTCGCTCATGGCCGGGGCTTCCTGAGATCGGCGAGGTAGAGCGCCAGGATCTTGCGGTCGACCGGCGACAGCCGGTTCTCCCAGGCCGGCATCTGACCCTGCCGGCCATGCCAGATCGAATTGAAAATCGACTGCGTGTCGCCGCCATAGGTCCAGGCCTTGTCGGTCAGGTCGGGCGCGCCGAGCTCGGCATTGCCCCTGCCCTCGTCGCCATGGCAGGCGGCGCAATTGGCGGCGTAGACGGCTTTGCCGGCCTCGACCTTTGCCGCGTCGAAGGTTCCGGGCGCCGCCGACAGCGACTGGACGAAGGCGGTGACGTTCTCGACATCGGCGCGCGGGATCATGCCGTCGCGGCCGAAGGGGAGCATCTGGGCGGTGCGGCTCTCGCCATGGCCGGAATTGATCCCGACCCGGATCGTCTCCATCAGCGCCTCGGGCGTGCCGCCCCAGAGCGTCGACGCGGCGGTGAGATCGGGGAAGCCCTTGCTGCCCTTGGCGTCGGTGCCGTGGCAGACCGCGCAATTATCCCCGAACAGGGTGCGGCCGCTCTGGCGCACGATGGTCATCAAAGCGGGATCAGCCTGGATCGCGGCGAAGTCGGCGGTCTCGATCTTCTTGCTCCAGGCGCGCGCCTGCTCGGCCTGCTCGAGCGAGCGTGCGATGTTCTTGCGGTCGTCGGCGCCGAGCAGCCCCTTGGTGTAGCTCACGCCTGTCGGCCAGGCCGGCATCAAGAGCCAATAGAAGAGCGAGAAGACGAAGGTCGCGATCAGGAAGAAGTACACCGCCCGGGGAACCGGCGTGTTGAGCTCCTTGATGCCGCTCCACTCATGACCGGTGGTCAGGAAGCCACTGTGAGGGTCCCGCTCTTCTACCGCCATGGCCGGTCCTCGTCGCGCAGGATGGAATCGGCGGCCTTGTCGAAATGCTGCTTGTTCGACGGCCAGTAGGTGTAGACCAGAACGGCGACCGAGAGCCCGATCAGGTAGAACAGCCCGTAGGATTTCGAGAACCAGACGGCCGTGTCGTGGGCGAGGCTCATGGCTTGCCTCCGGGTGGCGTGGCTTCTGCTGGCTTGGTTTCTGCAGGCTTGGCTTCCGCCGACTTGGTGTCTGCCGGCGCGGCTTCCGTTGCGACGGCCGGCTTATGGGCAGCGTCGGTCAGGCGGCCGAGGATCTGGAGATAGGCGACGACCGCGTCCATCTCGGTCAGTTCATTGGGCTTGCCGTCGAAGGCACGCACCGAAGTCGCCTCGCCATAGCGCTTGCTCACGCCTTCGGCGAAGGGCGAGTCCGGCGCCGCCTGGCCATAAGCGTCGGCCGAGGCGTTGGCGATCATCTCGTCGGTATAGGGCACGCCGACGGCGCGCAGCGAACGCAGATGCTTGCCGAGATCGTCGGTCCGCAGCGGCGTGCGCAGGAACCAGGAATAGGCCGGCATGATCGAGACCGGGACGACGTCGCGCGGATTGTTGAGATGCGCGACATGCCAGGCGTCCGAATACTTGCCGCCATTGCGGGCGAGGTCCGGGCCCGTGCGTTTCGAGCCCCAGAGCATCGGGTGGTCGTATTTCGACTCGACCGCGAGCGAATAGGGCCCGTAGCGCTCGACCTCGTCGCGCAGGGTCCGGATCATCTGCGAATGGCAGGCATAGCAGCCCTCGCGGATGTAGATGTTGCGGCCGGCCACCTCCAGCGGCGTGTAGACGCGCATGTCGGGCGCGTCCTCCACCGTCTGGTTGATGGTGAAGAGCGGCGCGATCTCGACGAGCCCCCCAATGCTGGCGACGCCGATCACCGCCAGCACGAAGCCGAGCGTCTTGCGTTCGAGGCGGTAGTGAAGACCAAACATCGGCGTCACTCCCCGGGCTGAAGGGCCGGGGCCGGAACCGGCACCGAACTGTCCGCGGCCGGATCGTGCAGATGCGCGGCGCGGACCGTCATCCAGATATTGTAGCAGCCGACCAGAGCGCCGATCAGGAAGAGCAGGCCGCCGATCGCGCGGGCGATGTAGTAGGGCCGCATCGCCACGAGCGAGTCGAGGAAGGAATAGGCCAGCGTGCCGCTTTCATTGTAGGTCCGCCACATCAGCCCCTGGATGATGCCGGAATTCCACATCGAGAAGACGTAGATGACGGTACCGGCGAGTGCGAGCCAGAAATGCACCTCGACCAGCCCGGCCGAATACATCGCCTTGCGCTTCCAGAGCCAGGGCACGGTAGCGTAGATCGCGCCGAAGGTGATCATCGCGACCCAGCCGAGCGCGCCGGCATGGACATGGCCGACCGTCCAGTCGGTGTAATGCGATAGCGCGTTGACCTGGCGGATCGCCATGAACGACCCCTCGAAGGTCGAGAGGCCGTAGAACACCGCGGCGACCATCATGAAGCGCAAGGTCGCGTCGTCGCGCACCTTGTCCCAGGCGCCGTTCAGGGTCAGGAGCGCATTGCCGGCAGAAGCCCAGGACGGCACCAGCAGCATGACCGAGAAGGTCACGCCGAGGCTCTGCACCCATTGCGGCAGGGCCGTGTAGTGCAGGTGGTGCGCGCCC
>JAEXUU010000510.1 GCA_023452965.1 Pseudomonadota bacterium
CCCCTTCACCGCCGGGCACTTGCTCTCCGAGAGCGGCCAGACCGTCTCGGACGGCTCGATCTTGCGCACGATCTCGAAATAGTCCCACGGCCCCTTCGAATCCGCCGGCTTCTTGACCCGGGCGAGATACATCTCGCGCAGCACGCGACCATCGGCGCGGATCGTCGCGTCCTTGGTGAAAGCGTCGTTGATCGGCATCGCGCGCATCGCGGCGGCGACCTTGTCGGGATCGTCGGTGCCGGCCTGCTTCACCGCCTTGAGATAATGCAGCACCGAGCCGTAGACGCCGGCATGCAGCATGGAGGGCATCATCCCCGCTTTCTCCATGAACTGCTTCGACCAGGCGCGCGAGGGCTCGTCGAGGTCCCAGTAGGAGGCCGTCGTCAGATAGGTGCCCTGCGTCGCCTTGAGGCCGAGGCTGTGGACGTCCTGCAGGAAGAAGATCAGCGCCGCGAGGTTCTGGCCCTGCTCCACCAGACCGAACTCGCCGGCCTGCTTGATCGCGTTGACGGTGTCGTTGCCGGCATTGGCGATCCCGACGACCTTGGCGCCGGAGGACTGCGCCCGCAGCAGGAAGGAGGAGAAATCGGCATTGTTGAGCGGGTGGCGCACCGAGCCGACGACCTTGCCGCCATTGGTCTCGACCACGTCGGTCGCGTCCTTCTGCAACTGGTGGCCGAAGGCATAGTCGGAGGCCAGCATGAACCAGCTCGTCCCGCCGGCCTTGACCACGGCCGAGGCGGTGCCGCGCGCCACGCCATAGGTGTCGTAGGTCCAGTGGAAGCCATAGGGCGAGCACTGCTCATTGGTCAGCGCCGTCGTGCCGGCCCCGGAATACATCACGATCTTCTTCTTTTCGCGGGCGAGCGACTGCAGTGCCAGTGCCACCGCCGAGTTCGGGATGTCGACCACCGCGTCGACCTTGTCGACGTCGAACCATTGCCGGGCGATCGAGGTGCCGACATCGGCCTTGTGCTGATGGTCGGCGGCGACGATCTGGATCGGCTTGCCGAGCACGGTCGCGCCGAACTCCTTCAGCGCCAGCTCGGCTGCGATCACCGAGCCCTTGCCGCCGATATCGGCTGTCACGCCGCCCATGTCGGTCAGCACGCCGATCTTCACGACATCGTCGCTGACCTGCGCCAGCGCCGGCAGATTGGCGAGCGCCAGCATGGCGCCGCCCAACAGAAGCGACCGCATCACATTCCTCCCGAGCTCGTTGTCCCGCCGGCTGCGACAGGCGCCGGCGTTCTTCACGTCAAAGACCCTTGGCCTCCAGCCAGGCGACGATCAGGGCCGCGATCTCGTCGCTGTTGTCCTCGCACATCGGTATATGGCCGTTCCCGGCGATCCCCCGCTCCGGCAGCCAGGCGAACTCGGCGCCGAGATAGCGGGCCGTCGCCTCGTCGACCGCGCGCGGATGGCGCGGGTCGCTGTCGCCGGTGACGATCAGGATCGGATGGCCCGCCAGCGCCGCAGGGTCCCAGATCCGCAGCCCCTTGCCGCCGATATTGAAGCGCTCGTTCATCAGGCGCGCGCTCTCGGGCACGATCGAGCGCCGATAGGCCTCGAAGGCCTGTTTCGGGAAGCGCTCGGAGTTGGCCCAGTAGGCCCGCATGAATTCTGGCGGGATGAAGAGCGGGCTGTCTTCCTCGACGCGGACCGGGCAGCCCAGGCTCTCATCGTCCCTGAGCTTCGCCACCGCCTCGGCATCGTCGGGCAGCACCGGCAGGAGATTGGCCGGACCGCCCGGCGCGACACCGACGATCGCAGCAACCGCCCCCGGCGCCTGCTCGGCGATCCACCAGGCCATCGGCCCGCTCGCCGAATGCACCAGGAGCACCGCCGGCCCGATCTCCTCCAGCAGGCGCTGCAGGCTGGTCGCGATCTCGACGGTCGACAAGGTGGCGAAATCCGG
Organism: Pseudomonadota bacterium; assembly: GCA_023452965.1. Next base: position 1,919 of record JAEXUU010000510.1, read on the forward strand.
CCGCATCGGCGAACGGCCATGGCCCGGCCAATCCGGCACGAAAACCTCGCGGCCGGACGCGGCGAAGACAGGCGCCCAGCCGGGCCGGCCATCGGGCGTCGTCAGATAGCAGGCGCCGGTATGGCCACCGCCGTGGACGAGGACGATCGGCAAACGCCCTGCCCCGGCCGACCCGAGCCGGTCGACATAGATCGGATGGGCCTCGGTGCCCGAATAAAAGCATTGCCGTTGCAGCGCGCGCGAAAGCGCCTGCCGCCCTGTGGCACCAGCCTGGTCCATCGCCTCCTCCCGGCGCGGCAAGGCCGTGCCATCTGTTGCCGAGGATGCTAGGACCGGCTCATGGCACGCGCAACAAAAAAGTCTAATGTGAGACTAATTCAACAGGACGAGTCCGCCGGGCTGGACACCGCGCAGCGGCGCGCCATCCTGGATGGAACCGCGATCCCGACCGCCTACAAGATCGGCTACGTGCTGAACTTCTATCGCGAGCCCTCCTTCCGCCTGATCGAGACGGAGTTCGGGCTGACCCGGCCGGAGATCGTCATCCTGATCTTCCTGACGGTGCGCGACGGCGCGAGCGCGAGCGAGTTCTGCGAGTTCTCCGGCCATCTCAAGGCGAGCGTCAGCCGCGCCGTGATCCTGCTCGACAAGAAGAAGCTGATCCGCCGGGAGCCCGACCCGGCCGATAATCGCCGCCAGCTGCTTTACCACACGGCCGACGGCCGGGCGCTCTACGAGCGCTACATCCCGATGCTGCAGACGCGGGAGGCGGCGATGCTTGCCTGCCTCGATCCTGGCGAACGGGCGCAGCTCGGCAAGCTGCTCGACAAGCTCGCGACCCATGTCCCGCAATGGGGCTCCGCCTCGGATCTCTGACCGGAGGCGAAGCCTCGGACGCCGTCAGCGCAGCAGCGCCGCATAGCGTCCGCGATAGGCGAAGACGAGCAGCGCCCCGCAGACCGCGACGATCGCCGCGACCGGAATGCCCTGCGGGTTGAGCTCGGCATGGAACAGCACGATCACCGTCATCACGGGCGCGATCAGCGCCAGCCCGAGCGCAGGCGCGATGTTGAGCAGCAGCAGGAGCCCGCCGACCAGATTCACGCTCTTCAGCAGCGGCAGGAAGAATTTCGCCTGCTCTAGCGAGCGTTCCCAGGCGAGGCCGATTTCCGTCACCGGCGGATGGATCAGGTGGTTGCCGGTCGCCAGATACCAGAAGCCGTCGGCGGCGCTGACCAGGAAGAGCAGGCCAAGGGCGGTCCGGGGCAGAGTGACCATCAGAAAATTGCGCATTGTCGGGGGTCTTGTCCGTTATGATGCGCCGGACGAGTGCCGGCGCGGCTGCATTGCGACCGCCTGAGCGGATTTTGCCCCTCTCTCGCGCTTGTGACATGCATCCGGATGCAAAGAATGCTCTGCACTGCCGCAGCGGCAATGCGCCGCGAGCGGAATGGATGATGATGACGATCGAACTGACCCGGCGGACATTGTTGCGACTGGCCGGAACGGCCTCGCTCGCCATGGCGGCCGCCGCAGCGGCGCGGGCAGAGGGAACGCCGACAGCCGGCGCGGGCACGATTGCGGCCACCGCCCCGGGCTTCGCCGGCAGCACGCCGATCCGCTGCGGCGCCATCGGCCTGCGCGTCCGTGATCTCGACCGCATGAGCCGCTGCTACCAGTCCGTGCTCGGGCTCGCTATCATCTCGGCCAGTGCGGATGGCGTCACCCTCGGGGCGGGCGGCGTCCCTCTCGTCTCGATGGAGGCGCGGCCACAGGCTGAGTTCGAGCCGCGCAACGCCGCCGGCCTGTTCCACACCGCTTTCCTGATGCCCTCGCGCCGCGATCTCGCGCGCTGGCTCGTGCATGTCGCGCGCAACCAGACGCCCCTGACCGGCTTCGCCGACCACAGCGTCAGCGAAGCCGTCTATCTCGACGATCCCGAGGGCAACGGCATCGAGGTCTATGCCGATCGCGACCCGCGCCTCTGGCGCTGGGAGGGCGAGCGCGTCGTGATGGGCACGCACCGGCTCGACGTTGACGGCATCCTTAGCCTCACCGACACCAGCCGCAACGACTACGCCTCGGCTCCGACCGGGCTGCGCATCGGCCACATGCATCTGCGCGTCGGCGACATCCAGCAGTCCGAGAGCTTTTATCGCGACGCCATCGGCCTCGATTCGACCTCGCGGCGCGACACGGCGAGCTTCCTGTCCTCAGGGCGCTATCACCACCATGTCGCGCTCAACACCTGGAACAGCGCCGGCGCCGGCAGCCGCGACCGGGCGACGACAGGGCTGGACTGGTTCTCGCTGGAGGTCGCCGATGCCGCCCTGCTCACGGCGCAGCGCGAGCGCATGGCGCGCGCTGGCTTCACACCGACTGAGGTAGCGCGCGGCTTCGAGAGCACCGATCCCTGGGGGACCCGGCTCAGGCTGGTCGGGGTCTGACGCGCCCCGAACCGTCATTTCAGCCACGGCGACATCTCGTCCTCATCCTGAGGAGCCGCGTAGCGGCGTCTCGAAGGATGGTCCAGGAAGCTCCGGCGCCAGCTGGATCGCCCTTCGAGACGGCCCTTCGGGCCTCCTCAGGACGAGGCTTGAGAGTTAGGGCGCGCGGGCGAAGGCGCCAATCGCCTCAGCCAAGCCGCAGCTCGCGAACGACTTGCTCGACGATCGCTTCCTTGCTGGCTTCGACCTGGACGACGAGCGGCTTCTCGTCCGCGCCCGGCTCCTCCAGCGTCGCGAACTGGCTGTCGAGCAGGGCCGGCGGCATGAAATGGTGCTGGCGCGCCGCCATGCGCTGGCCGATCAGTTCGCGCGAGCCCCTGAGATAGACCAGCGTGACGTCGGGCCGGTCGCCGACGATGACGTCGCGATAGGCCTTCTTCAGCGCCGAGCAGGTGACGATGCCGTTGCCGCCGGTCGTGCGCAGCCCGTCGATCCAGGCCGCGATCGCCGCCAGCCAGGGCTTGCGGTCCTCGTCCGTCAGCGGCGTACCGCTCGACATCATGGCGACGTTCTCGGGCGGGTGAAAGCTGTCGGCATCACGAAAGGGCCAGCCGAGCCGCTCGGCCAGGCGCTCGCCGAGCGAGGTCTTGCCCGAGCTCGCGACGCCCATGACGACGATGACGGCCGGCTTGCCGGCGCTGTTCGAGACGCTCATCCCGCTCAGCCCTGCTTCTTCGGCTCGACATGGCCGCCGAAGCCGGCGCGCATGGCGGAGAGGATCTTCTCGGCGAAGGTGTGATCCTTGCGCGAGCGGAAGCGGGTGTAGAGCGAGGAGGTCAGCACCTCGGCCGGCGTCGCGGTCTCGCCCGCGGCCGGCCCGGTCCAGCGCCCCGCGCCGGAATCGGAGACATGGCCGGAATAGGCCGAAAGCTCCTCGTCTGCGGCGAGCGCCGCGGCGGTCAGA
>JAEXUU010000578.1 GCA_023452965.1 Pseudomonadota bacterium
GGCAGCCGTGCTCGGCACCCATGTCAACGCCTGCGTCGAGCACACGCTGGCGCTGGGGATGCTCGGCTAGGTTTCGACGGCCTGATCGTCGCCTGCGTTGTTCCTCCGTCGATCCGTGCCGTCATCCGGGACACGCGGCTTCCGCCGCGCCGATCCGGGATCCATGCCGGGGCATTTTTCGGGAAGGCTCGGGCATGGGTCCCGGGTCTCCCTCCGGTCGCCCGGGACGACTTCTGCAATCGGTCTGAGCGCTTCGCTTCAGCTCCCGGCCCGGCCATAGCGCTCAACCATTTCGGCGCGCAGCGCGTCCTCGCCAATCGCCTCGCCGCCGCCGAGCCAGACCGACGAGACCTTGCCTGCGCCGTCGCGCGAGAGCCGGGCCGGCTCGCCCGGGCTGTGGAAGGCCGAGGCCTTGACGATGCGGCCGTGATCGGGAGCCTCGACCGCGATCTCCGGGGCATCGAGGAATGGCGTGAACAGTGCGGGATTGGCGCAGAGCACCTTGCTCTCGCCCGGTACGAGGTCGCCGGCGCCCCAGATCGTCCACCAGCGCCCGGCCCAGTCCCGCGTTACCTCGGAGGGGGCGCCGTGGCCGGAGACGGTCTTGAGGATGTGCACGACGCCGTCGAGCCAGGGATGGGCGAGGCCGTCGATCGCATTGGTCAGCACCGAGACCGTCAAATCCTGCTCAGGCAGGATGACGGTGCGGGTGATGAAACCCTGGAAGCCGCCGGAATGGCCGACCCATTGCCAGTCGCCTTCGCCGCCGGAAATGGTGCCGAGCCCGTAATGCCGGCCGAGGCTGCTCTCGCTGTCCGGCCAGAGCCGGCGGGTCATCTCGCGCCGGCTGAGTGGCGAGAGGATGCTGGCTTCGGCGCGCGGCGAGAGCTGCGCGAAATAGCGGGCGACGTCGGCGGCGGTCGCGACGAATCCGGCGGCGGCGGTCATGGCGTTGCCGGGATTGTCGGCCGGAATCACCACGCGCCGGCCGAGCGGCTGGGTGCCGCTATGGCCCTTGGCCATCGCGCCGGTCCAGAGGCCGATATCGGGCTGCGTCTCGCGCAGGCCGGCGGGGATGACGATCTCGCGGAGAATCCAGTCGGGGTAGGCTTCGCCGGTCACCGCCTCGATCACCAATCCGAGCAGGGCGAAGCCGTGATTGGAATATTTCAGGCGCTGGGCAGCCGGGTAGACCGGCGGCTGCGCGAGGTCAGCCAGCAGTTCGTCGCGGCGGCGATAAGGACGACGATCGAAGAACTGGCTGGAATCGGCGCCGTCGCGAACGAGGCCGGCGCTGTTGGAGAGGAGCTGGGTGAGAGTGACCTTCGCGACGTCCTTGTGCAGACCTGGCACATAGGCGCCGACCTCGTCGTCGAGGCGCAGGCGGCCGGCCTCGGCGAGGCGCAGCAGGCCGGCGGCGGTGAAGCTCTTCGAATGCGAGGCGATGCGGAAACCGTGGCGCGGCGTCAGAGCCTCGCCGCTGGCGAGGTCGGCCTTGCCGAAGGCGGCCTCGAGCACGATCTCGCCGCCGCTGGCGACGGCCACGGCGCAGCCGGGCTGGTCGTGATGGCGACGCTGGAAGGCGAGCCAGCTTCCGATATAGTCGAGGGCGGCGGGCAACCAGGGTTTCATCGCAAGACCTATCCTTCGAGCCGGTTCAGCGGGAACATGTCACGCGCGGCGCCGTTGCGTCAGGTGCTCCGGCGGATGGGCCCATGCAGGTCGCGCTCGTCCGGGGGAGATGCCGTTTCGCTTGCTCTCGCCGGCCTCGCATGGCATCCGTCCGCCCAACGCAAAAGGATCGCCCACGTGGACAAGACCGAACTCGCCAAGCTCGAAGCCTATCTTCGCCGCACCTTCTCGAACCATCAGATCAGCGTGCGGGCGCGGATGAAGAAGACCGATTCCGCCGAGGTCTACCTCGCCGACGAGTTCATCGGCATCATCCATGTCGACGACGAGGACGGCGACCGTTCCTTCAACTTCACCATGGCGATCCTCGACGTCGATCTCGACGACTGAGGCTTCTAAGGCTCTGTGGAAACGTGCTTTTCCGCTAGGCCAAGCTCGTCAAGCCGGAGACGCGGCGAAGCCGTGCAGCGCCGGAATCCATCTTCGAACGCCGGGGTCCTGCGATGGATTCCGGCGTTTCGCTTTGTCCCAGCCAGAGCGACGGTGCTGGGAGCGTGCGGCGGTCCTAGCGAACCAACCGGTCGACGGCGCGGCGGACGCCGCCGAGCATCAGCTCCCAATCGGCGATGATGGCGCGCGGGAAGCGGATGTTCACATCCATGCCGCGATGGCGGAAGGTCACGCGGCAAAGCTCGTCGAGCCCCGAGGCCGGCACCGCGATCGGGCAGCGCGCCGCAAAGCCGCGCCCGTCGGGCACCGAGACGAACAGCTCGTCGCCCTGATAGGGAGAGCCCTTGCGGAAGCCGCGGACCACGAGACCGCCCGGATTGGACCAGACCGTATTGGTCAGGAAGCGCGCATAGACCGAGAGCTGCGTCGCCGGCTCGTTGACCTTGTCCTGCGGGCTCAGGGTCACCAGCAGGCGGCTGCG
>JAEXUU010000585.1 GCA_023452965.1 Pseudomonadota bacterium
GCCCTGTCCACCCATCTGCGACAGAAATATGCAAACTTGTTGAGGCGCCTCGGAGCGCCTGGGGAAAACTCCGGCGCGAAACGCGCCGGAGCCCTGTTTCAGGCCGGTTTTCAGGCCGCCTGACGGCGATCGAGCAGATGATAAAGTGCGATCGCCGCGAAGGTCGCAGTGCCGATGCCGCCGAGCTCATAGCCGAAGATCGGCAGCTTGAGATCGCCGGCACCGAGAATCAGCGCGGTCGCGACGGTGAGCAGATTCTTCGGCTCGGCGAAATTCACCTTGTTCTCGACCCAGATCCGGCCGGCCGTGGCGGCGATCAGACCGAACACGACGACGGCAAGGCCGCCGAGCACCGCGACCGGGATCGTACCGATCACCGCGCCGAACTTGGGCGAGAAGCCGAGCAGCAGCGCGATCACGCCGGCGGCGACGAAGACCAGCGTCGAATAGACCCGCGTCACCGCCATCACGCCCATGTTCTCGGCATAGGTGGTGACACCGGTGCCGCCGCCCGAGCCCGCGATCATCGTGCCGACGCCGTCGGCGAAGAAGCCGCGGCCGATCAGGTTGTCGAGATTGCGCCCGGTCATCACCGAGATGCCCTTGATGTGCCCGAGATTCTCCGCGACCAGGATGATCGCGACCGGGACGATCAGCGCGATCGCCTTCGCCTCGAAGACCGGGGCGACGAAGTTCGGCAGTCCGAACCAGGCAGCTGCGGCGACCTTGCCGAAATCGACCGGCGGGGCGCCGAAGCTCGAGGCCGTCGCGGCATAGAGGACATAGGCCGCGAGGCCGCCGATCAGCACCGGCAAGCGCTGGGCCAGCCCGCGGCCATAGACCGCCACCAGCGCCACCGCGATGACCGTGAACAGCGCGATCCACTTGGTGTAGGGGCTGGCCGAGATCATGTTCATCGCGACGGCGGTCAGGTTGAGACCGATCGCCGCCACCACCGCGCCGGTAACGACCGGCGGCAGCAGCTTCTCGATCCAGCGCGTGCCGACGCCCTGCACGATCAGGCCGATCAATGCATAGACCGCGCCGCAGGCGATGATGCCGCCGAGCGCCACGGGAAGGTTGAGGTTCGGGCCGGAGCCGGAATAGCCGGTGGCGGCGATGACGACCCCGATGAAGGCGAAGGACGAGCCGAGATAGCTCGGCAAGCGCCCGCCGGTGATCACGAAGAACAGCAGGGTCGCGACGCCGGAGAAGAAGATCGCGACGTTCGGATCGAAACCCATCAGGATCGGCGCCAGCACGGTCGAGCCGAACATGGCGACGACATGCTGCAGCCCGGCGATCACGGTCTGCCCGGCCGGCAGGCGCTCGTCCGGCATCACGTCGCCGGAGGTCTTCAAAGTCCAGTTCGGAAAATAGCCAGCCATCTCGCCCGCTCCCAGCCACCGCGCCTGCGCGCACCGGAACGGAATAGTGGCAAGAATCAGGCCGACGCCAAGCGAAGGACGTTCACCGTCCACCGCAAAACGGGGCTTCAGGCGGTAAGCCGGTCGGAAACCGATTTCACGAAGCGGTTGAGGTTCTCGGCGAGGCCTCCTGCAACGGTGCCGACGGCGGCCGAGCGCGTGTTCATCTCGCCGACGGAAGCGCCGACGCGCTCCATGGCACTGAGCGCCTCGGACGCGAGGGCCAAGGCCGCCTCGATCTCATCCGTGGTGGCCTGCGCATCCCGGGCGATGCCATCGCTAACCGAAAATTGCTCCGTCACCGCGCCGGCGACCGCGGACATGTTCGCCGACATGCCGGACACCGACTGGTCGATCCGCGCCATGGCATCGACACAGCGCGCTGTCGCCTGCCGGATCGCTTCGATCCGACTGCCGATCGCCTCCGTCGCTCCGCTGGTCTGAGCGGAGAGCGATTTCACCTCGCTGGCCACCACGGCGAAGCCGCGGCCGGCCTCGCCGGCGCGCGCCGCCTCGATGGTGGCGTTGAGCGCGAGCAGATTGGTCTGCGCCGCAATCTCCGAGATCAGACCAACGACCGAGCCGACTTCTGATACGAGAGCAGCCAGGCTCTCGATCGTCCCGCGCGCTTCTCCCGCCGCCATGACCGTGCCGGCCGCGATCTCGGCACTCTCCTGCGTCCGCCTGTCGATCTCGCCGATCGACTGGCGCAATTGCCCGATCGAGGCGACCGTCTGCGCGGCGCGCTCGCGCACCTGGGACCAGCTTTGCCGGCTGGCGTCGGTGGTCTCGCCCGCACGGCGCGACGCTGCTGCCGAACTGGCGGCAACCCGGCTCAGCGTGGCCGCAGCCTCCTCCGTCTCGCTCGAGACCTGTTCGAGCTGCTGGCGGAAATCGTCGGCGAGGGCCGCGATGTCGGTGACATAGCGGGTCGTCTGTTCGGCCCGCATCGCATGGATGTCACCAAGCGCATTGACGAGGTTCGACGATCAGGAACTCCGCGAGCTTGACGCAATCGCGCGCCGTCTGCCGGGAGGAGAAGCGATGCCGCCTGGCGACCTCGGGGAAAAGCGACCGCATCGCGGTCATCGCCAGCACGGCATGGGTGCGCGCGCCGAAGGGCGAGGCCGTCTCGGCCTGCACGGCTCGCCGCAGCGATCCCGCATAGGCATCGCCGAACTTCGCCTCGAACAGGGAGCGGGCATGCTGCGCCATCTCGGTGCACAGGCTCGGCCCGTAGGTCCGCGAAGCCGCCCCCATGGTCGGATGCCCGGAAAGCCGCTCGAAGTGCAGCACCATCGCCGCATCGATCGTCACAGCGAGCGTCGGGGCGAGTTCCCTTGCCAACTTCAGCGTCGCTTCGTCGACACCGAAGATCGCCAGGCGCGAATTCGGCGCAGCAGGGGCGAACAGGGAATCTCTTTGCGTCTCGTCTGCCATTGCGCGGGCTCGTTTCCGAGGCCCACGCTGCCTGCACAATGGTTAAGGAACGGCCAAATCGCTCAGGCGGCGGGCCTGTGAGCGGCAGCCCCGACCGCAACGCGCCTGTCCTCGGCAATCCGCGCATCGGCGGCGAGCTCCGGCAACGCTCGCGCCTGCGCCATCGCCGCCTCCAGCGGTCCGGCTGCGAGATCGGGCATCGCCTCGAAGCTCGGCAGCACGAAATAGGTCTGCTGGAAATCGTCGATCTTGTAGCGCGTCCGCATCACCCGGACCGGGTCGAGACGGATGCGGTTCGGCTCGGCGCTCTCCAGCGAAAACACCGTCTCGCCGGGCGAGGAGGCGATGCCGGCACCAAAGATGCGCAGGCCCGCCTCCGTCTCGATCAGACCGAACTCGACGCTGTACCAGTAGAGCCGGGCCAGCCGTGCAAGATCCTCCGGATCGGCATAGCGAAGCCCGGCCGCGCCATAGGCCGCAACGAAATCGGCGTAGGACCGGTTCATCAGCAGCGGCACATGGCCGAAGACGTCATGGAAGACATCGGGCTCCTCGATATAATCGAACTCCTCCGGCCGCCTGATCCAGAAGCCGGCCGGGAAACGGCGCTGCGCAAGATGGGTGAAGAACACCCGGTCCGGCACCAGCCCCGGCACGGCGACCACCTCCCAGCCGGTCGCGGCCTTCAGCACTCGGTTGATCTGCCGGAAGTCGGGGATGCCGTCGGCGGCGATGCCGAGCGCCGACAGCCCGGCGAAGAACTCGTCGCAGACGCGCCCGCGCAGCAGCTCGAACTGGCGCCGGTGCAGCCTCGACCAGGTGTCATGGTCGGCTGCGGTGTAGTGCTGGTATCTCTGGTCGACGACGAAATCGGCCGGAACCTCGTCCGGCTTCAAGCCTGAACGGCTGAGCGGGTCGGTTGTCATGGCGCACCTCCCAATGCTCTAACCATGCTGCCCCCGGCGCCGGGTCATGTCCTGACTTTCTCTTGCGCCCTGGCGACGCCGGCAGAACAATATGACCGGGAAACGCAGCAACGGGTCCGATCATGACAGGAACGAGCAAGGCACCGCCTCGCCGCG
>JAEXUU010000651.1 GCA_023452965.1 Pseudomonadota bacterium
ATCTTTCACAGCTGGCCAAGCTGGACGGAGAGTCGGCGCGCGAGGAAATCCGCGACATCATCAACGAGATCATCTCGCTGAAGAACGTCGTGCTCTCGATCGCCGAGCAGGAGGAACTGCTCGACGACATCTGCAACGACGTGCTGGGCTACGGGCCGCTCGAACCCCTGCTGGCGCGCGACGATATCGCCGACATCATGGTCAACGGTGCCGGCCGGACCTTCATCGAAACCGCCGGCAAGATCCAGCTCACCAACATCCGCTTCCGCGACAACGCGCAGCTGATGAACATCTGCCAGCGCATCGTCAGCCAGGTCGGCCGCCGCGTCGACGAGAGCTCGCCGATCTGCGACGCACGCCTCGCCGACGGCTCGCGCGTCAACGTGATCGCACCGCCGTTGGCGATCGACGGCCCGGCGCTGACCATCCGCAAGTTCAAGAAGGACAAGCTGACCCTGGATCAGCTCGTTCGGTTCGGTGCGATCGCGCCGCCCGGCGCCGAGATCCTCAAGATCATCGGCAAGGTCCGCTGCAATCTGGTCATCTCGGGCGGTACCGGCTCGGGCAAGACGACGCTGCTCAACTGCCTGACCAACTATATCGAGCACGATGAGCGCGTGATCACCTGCGAGGACGCGGCCGAGCTGCAATTGCAGCAGCCGCATGTCGTGCGCCTCGAGACCCGCCCACCCAATCTCGAGGGCACCGGCGCGGTTACGATGCGCGACCTCGTCAAGAACTGCCTGCGCATGCGGCCCGAGCGCATCATCGTCGGCGAGGTGCGCGGACCGGAAGCCTTCGATCTCCTGCAGGCGATGAACACCGGCCATGATGGCTCGATGGGGACGCTGCACGCCAATACCCCGCGCGAATGCCTGAGCCGTATCGAGTCGATGATCACCATGGGCGGCTTCAGCCTGCCCTCGAAGACGCTGCGCGAGATGATCTGCTCCTCGATCGACGTGATCATCCAGGCGCAGCGCATGCGCGACGGTTCGCGCCGGATCACCCATATCACCGAGGTGATGGGCATGGAGGGCGACGTAATCATCACCCAGGACCTGATGGTCTATGACGTGCTCGGCGAGGACCCGAACGGCAAGCTGATCGGCCGCCACCGCTCGACCGGGATCGGCCGCCCGCGATTCTGGGAACGGGCGCGCTATTTCGGCGAGGAGCAGCGTCTGGCTGCCGCCATCGACGAGCTCGAGCGCCAGAACGAAGCGAACGCGGCCTAGCCGGGTGGACGAGGCAGCACCATGGATTACGGGCTGATCGCCGCCATCCTTCTTGCCGCCATCTCGGCTGGCGGCGTCGCCTATGCGCTGCTCTATCCTTCGCTCAGCGGCCAGGCGCGGGCCGAGCGCCGGCGCAAGGAATTCGCCAGCCCGGTCGTCACCCGCGCCATCGCCGATCGCGAGGCGCAGAATCGCGCCAAGCGTGGCCAGGTCGCGCAGAGCCTCAAGGATATCGAGAACCGGGAGAAGGCGCGCAACAAGGCGACGCTCGAGGTCCGGATCCAGCAGGCAGGTCTGAGCTGGTCGCGCCGGAACTATTTCATCTTCGCCGCGATCACCGGCGTCGTCGCCGGCATCATCATGGTCATCGTATCGGGCAACAGCGTGATAGGCCTCGCCGGGGTTGTCGTCGGTGCGTTGGGTCTGCCGTCCTTCTATTTGAGTCTGCGTCGCAAGAAGCGCCTGAAGCGCTTCTCGAACGAGTTTCCCAACGCGCTCGACATCATCGTGCGCGGTATCAAATCCGGCCTCCCGCTGAACGATTGCCTGCGCATCATCGCCAGTGAGGCGCAGGAGCCGGTCAGAACCGAGTTCCGCCTGATCGTGGAGGCGCAGACGCTGGGGCTGGCCCTGACCGACGCCGCCGCCAAACTGTTCGAGCGCATGCCCTGCGCCGAGGCCAATTTCTTCGGCATCGTACTGGCGATCCAGCAGAAGACCGGCGGCAACCTCGCCGAGACCCTTGCCAATCTCTCCCGCGTCATCCGCGAGCGCCGCAAGATGCGCGACAAGATTGCGGCGGTCTCGATGGAGGCCAAGGCCTCGGCGGCGATCATCGGGTCACTGCCGGTCGTCGTCGCGCTCCTCGTCTATGTGATCAGTCCCCGCTACATCGAGTTGCTCTGGCTGACTTCGACCGGCCAGATCGCCCTGGCCGGCGGGCTCGTCTGGATGACGATCGGTGTGATCGTGATGAAGAACATGATCAACTTCGATATCTGAGGAGGGGAACGATGCTTGCGCTCCTCATCGAAAAGGCGACGGACTTCCAGTTCATGCTGGCGCTGCTCAGCGGGCTGGCCGTGGCTGTGACGATCGTCGCGGTCGGCACGCCTTTGCTCGAAGGCAATGCGCTGGGTAAGCGGATGAAGAGTGTCGCGACCGAGCGTGACAAGATTCGCGCCCGCGAGCGCGACCGGCTGGCGCGTCAAAAGGACAAGGTCACGCTGCGGCAGGAGCCGAAGGCGTACATGCGGCAGATCGTCGACCAGTTCAAACTCGGCGACTGGCTCGGCACGGAGAACGCCAAGAAGCAGCTCGCTTTGGCCGGCTTCCGCGGCCAGCAGGCCGAGATCGGCTTCCTGTTCTTTCGCGCGGTCACGCCCATCGGACTGTTCCTGTTCGCGCTGTTCTATGTCACCTTAGTCAATGATTTTGGGCTGTCGCAGATCAACCGGATCGCGGTCGCCATCGCTGCTGCCTATCTCGGCATCAAGGCGCCTGAAATCTACCTGTCGAACGCCACCAAGAAGCGCCAGTTCTCGATGCGGCGCGCCTTTCCCGACGCGCTCGACCTGCTGCTGATCTGTGTCGAATCCGGCATGTCGATCGAGCTCGCCTTCCGCAAGGTCTCGACCGAGATCGGCAGCCAGTCCGTGCCGCTGGCCGAGGAATTCGCGCTCTGCACCGCGGAATTGTCCTATCTGGCGGAGCGCCGCCAGGCCTATGAGAACCTTGCGGCGCGAGCCGGGCTGGAATCGGTGAAGTCGGTCTGCACGGCACTGATCCAGGCCGAGCGCTACGGCACCCCGCTCGGCACGGCCTTGCGGACGCTCGCCCAGGAAAGTCGCGACCAGCGCATGAACGAGGCCGAGAAGAAGGCCGCAGCCCTGCCCCCGAAGCTGACCGTGCCGATGATCCTGTTCTTCCTGCCGGTGCTGTTCATCGTCATCATGACACCTGCCTTCATCAGGCTGATCGACATGCAATGATCGAGGCGCTGCGCGCCCTGCCGCGCGTATCGAAATGACTGATGCCTTGCGCTTTAGGCGAGAAGGCATCGATTTCAGCGATTGCCCTCATAGAACGCTCTGGCTGTTCCGCGTCGGCGGGGTCGATGTGGAAGAACGGGGCGATTTCCATCGTTTCTGAACACACGCCCCCAGGCAAGCCGATTGCTCACGGGCGCGTCGTGCGGACGATCCGCAAAGCCGTTTGCAGCGATGCCATCCCGGCTAGCGCTCTTGATGCTGCCCAAGCGAGCCGGCAACTACTATGCGAGGCCCGGCATCAGCTTCATGGAAATCGGACTGCCGCCGGCCCCTTCGGCATTGATGTGGCGCCGGAATGATATCCGCCCGATCACCCACGATCTCAATGAGATCCTTGTGGGGCTCGCCAGGCAATACGGAACGATGCCTTGAACCCAATCGCACAGGCGCCGGAGCCTGCAGTCCGTCGCACGCGCGGGCGCCGGCCAGCTCCGCCCTTGCGGCGGATGCCCTACCTTTCGCGGAACATCCGCGAAGCGTGGTCGAGGAAGGGCTTTGCGAGATAGGAGAAGGCTGTCCGCTCCTCGGTCGAGATGAACACCTCGACCGGCATGCCCGGAAGCAGCTTGCGTTCGCCGAGGGCTGCTGCGTCGCCATCGATCTGCACTTCGCCGACATAGAAAGTCGCACCGGTCGCCGGGTCCTTCGACGTCGCCGGCGAGACATGCACGACCGTGCCGGGATATTCCGGCGTGCTGTTGCGGGCGAAGGCCGAGAAGCGCAACCGGGCAGATTGCCCCTGCCTGACCTGATCGATGTCGGCCGGCGAGATCCTGACCTCGACGGTGAGCCTCGCATGGCGGGGAACGATCGTCGCAAGGCGCGCAGCGGGCGTGATCACGCCGCCGACGGTGAAGACAGTGAGCTCGTTGACCACACCCGCGATCGGCGCCCGGATCTGGGTTCGCGATAGCCGGTCCTCCGTCGCCAGACGCCGCTCTGTGAGCTCAGAGACCTTGGCCTCGACCTGGCGGAGCTCACGCTGCGCCTCGGTGCGCGCCGTCTCGTCGACGGCGATGATCTGCAGCCGGGCCTCGCTGATGCGCAGCGCCGCGCGGGCGAGGGCGGCCTCGATCTCGCCGCGCTCGCCCAGGAGCCGAGCCCATTCGCGGTTGATGTTGTAGACCTTGGTTCCGTCGATGAAGCCCTTCTCGAAGAGGCTGAGATATTTCTTGCGCTCGAGCTCGACGAGCCTCAGCTCCTCGACCTTGGCGACCTTGCGCGCATTGAGCCCCTTGATCTCCTCGCCGGACTGGACGATGGCGATCTCGAGCTGCTCCTTGCGGCTTTCCCGGTTGGTCTTGTTCC
>JAEXUU010000742.1 GCA_023452965.1 Pseudomonadota bacterium
CGTTCGCTCTGGCCGAGTTCGCCCGAAAGCGAGACCGCCGCAAAGCCGCGCTCGAGCAATGCGGCCTCGAGATGGCGCACCGCATTGCGGGTGTTGCAGAACACCAGCGCGCAGGCAGCGTCATGGAAGCGCAGCAGGTTGACGACCGCGAGCTCAGCTTCCTTCGGGTAAACCCGGACCGCCTTGTATTCGATGTCGGCATGGCCGCGATCGGCTCCGGCGACCTCGATGCGCAGAGCGTCGCGCTGATAGCTCTTGGCGAGCGCGATGATCGCCTTGGGCAGCGTCGCCGAGAACAGCAGGCTGCGCCGGTCCTCGGGAGCGGTCTTCAGGATGAATTCGAGATCATCACGGAAGCCGAGATCGAGCATCTCGTCGGCCTCGTCGAGCACGACCGCGCGCAGCTCGGAGACGTCGAGCCGCCCCCGCTCGATATGATCGCGCAGGCGGCCGGGCGTGCCGACCACGATATGAGCCCCCTCGTCGAGCAAGGCGGCCTCGCGGCGCGGATCCATGCCGCCGACGCAGGAGATCACGCGGGCATTGGCCTGCTGGTAGAGCCAGTTCAGCTCGCGCTGGACCTGGAGTGCAAGTTCGCGCGTCGGCGCGATGATCAGCGCCAGCGGCTTGCCGGCCCGGCCGAGCGTCTCGGCGCCGTCGAGCAGGGTCTCGCCGATGGCGAGCCCGTAGGCCACGGTCTTGCCGGAGCCGGTCTGCGAGGAGACGAGCAGGTCACGCCCGGCCGCCGCGGCTTCGAGCACCGCGTTCTGGACCGGCGTCGGCTCGCTGTAATTGCGTTCGGCGAGCGCACGCGCGAGCGGCGGGCTCGTGGAGATGAAGGACATCGATGTCAGGCCTTAGGTTCCAGCCGGCCGGCTGCCGGCGCGGAGATCGAAGGGCAGCGCCGGACACGGCACCGCGATATTGCGCTGCACATAGAGGAAAACGCGGAAAAAGGGAATGCGGCATCGGCCGGCCCCGCATGCGGCAGCGGAGGCCGGCCATGCTGCCCGTTCCGTTGCCCGCGTCGAGAGCCGCGTGATCTAACAAGTGTCACCGGAGCGGAGATCGGCGGGCATGAGCGAGACTTGGCGGCGTTTCGGACCCTATGACGTGCTCATCCTGGACGATGGCGTCTTCGAGGCGCCGCTCGATGTCCTGATCCATGCCGAAGGCGAAGCCGCTCGCGACGGGGCCGTGACGCGCTGGGCCAAGCCGAACGTCCGCATCCCCGTCAACTGCTTCGCCCTGAAGGGCGCCGACGGCATCACGCTGATCGATGCCGGCACCGGCCCTTCCTGGGGCGAGGCGATGGGTCATGCGCCCGCCGCGATGGCCAAGGCAGGCATCGCCCCCGAACAGGTCGAGCGTGTCCTGATCACGCATCTTCACGGCGACCATGCGCTCGGCCTGTTCGACGGCGAACGCGCCCGTTTTCCAAACGCCCTGATCATCGTGCCCGAGGCAGATTTCGGCTTCTTCGGAAACGAAGGCAATCGCGCGCAGACACCAGACAACCGGCAGGGAGGCTTTGCCATCACCGCAGCGGTGAAGAAGCACTATGGCGACCGCCTCCATTCCGCCCCGGCAGGCAGCGTGCGGCCCGGTATCACGCTGATCCCGCTCCCCGGCCACACCGCCGGCCATAGCGGCTATCTGATCGAGGGCGAAGAGAGCCTGCTGCTCTGGGGCGATGCGCTCCATCTCTCCGACCTGCAGGCCACCGATCCGAATATCGGCTTCATCTACGATTTCGACGCCGCCACTGCCTGCGCCTCCCGTAGTGCCGTTCTCGAACGGGCCGCGCGCGAAGGCTGGATCGTTTCAGGCGGTCATATCGAAGGCTTCAGGCGGGTGATCGAGAAAGGCACGGGGTACGAACTGACCCCGGCCTGAAGGCCTCAGCCGCGTATCCCGGCAGCGGCGAGCAGCCTTGCCGCCGCCGCCCTCGCCTCCTCGGTGATCGACGCTCCGGCGAGCATGCGGGCGATCTCCTCGCGGCGCGTCTCCACTTCCAGCGGCGTGACGCGGGTGACCGTGCGTTCCTTGGCGTCCTCGCCCGCCTGCGCGGATTTCGCGATCAGGAAGTGGCGGCCGGCCTTGGCCGCGACCTGCGGCGCATGCGTCACCGAGACGACCTGCACCCGGGCCGCCAGCCGCGCCAGCCGCTCCCCGATCGCATCCGCGACGGCACCACCGACACCCGTATCGATCTCGTCGAAGACCAGGGTCGGCGCCGAGCCGCGCTCGGCCAGCACGCCCTTCCGCGCCAGCATGAAGCGCGAGAGCTCGCCGCCGGACGCGACCTTCATCATCGGCCCGGGCCGAGTTCCCGGGTTGGTCTCCACCCAGAACTCGACGCGGTCGAAGCCTTCCGGTCCCCGCGCCTCGGAATCGCTGTCGATCTGCGTGATGAAACGCGCCCGCTCCAGCTTCAGCGGCGGCAGCTCGATCTTGACGGCGGCGTCGAGCGCAGCGGCTGCACGAACCCGCCCGGCCGACAAAGCGGTCGCCCCGGCGATATAGGCAGCTTCCGCTTCGGCGAGCTCGGCTTCCAGCCGCTTCAGCGAGCCTTCGCTCTCGTCGAGCGCGGCGAGATCGGCCGCCATGGTCTCGGCCAGCGCCGGCAGGGCATCGACCGGCACGTCGAACTTCCGCGCCGCGGCACGCAAGGCGAACAGCCTTTCCTCGACCCGCTCGAGCACGCGCGGATCGTATTCGGCGGCGCGCATCGCCGCAGCGAGCACCTCGCCCGCCTCCTCCAGCGCAACGATCGCAGTGTTCAGCGCCGCCGTCGAGGGATCGATCAGCTCGGGCGCCTGCGTCGCCCGGCGTTCGAGCCGGCGCAGCACGCCCGAGAGCGCCGCCATCGGCGAGGCGGAACCGCCGACAGCCTCGTAGGCCTCGGAGATGTCGCGGGCGACCTTCTCGGCCTGCATCATGCCCTGGCGCTGGCCCGCCAGCGCCTCCTCCTCGCCCGGCTCCGGGGCGAGTTTGCCGAGTTCGGCGACGGCATGGCGCAGGAAATCAGCCTCCTTGCGCGCCGTCTCGACCCGCATGCGCTGGCTCTGCAGGGCCTGCCGGGCGCGCTTCAGCACGTCGCTGGCCTGGGCGACTTCGCCGGCCTGCCGCGTCAGCTCGCCGAAATCGTCGAGGATGGAACGGTGCTGGGCCGGGGCGGTCAGCGCCCGGTCGTCATGCTGGCCATGAATCTCGACCAGCGCCGCGCCGACCATGCGCAGGATCTGGACGCTGACCGGCTGGTCGTTGATGAAGGCGCGGGGGCGTCCGTCGGCATATTGCACCCGGCGCAGAATCAGATCGCCGTCGGTGTCGATTTCCTGCGCCTGCGCCAATGCGCGCGCCGGATGCTCGAGCGGCAGATCGAAGACGGCGCTGACCTGCCCTTGCGTCTCGCCATGGCGGACGAGGCCTCCATCGCCGCGCCCGCCGAGCGCCAGCGCGAAACCGTCGAGCAGAATCGATTTTCCGGCGCCGGTCTCGCCGGTGAGGACGCTGAGCCCGTCATGAAAGGCCAGATCGAGCCGGTCGATCAGAACGATGTCGCGGATCGAGAGCTGGGCGAGCATGAGGCGGACTCAGCCGGTGTGCGGGTTCTGGGCATGCCCGGCCGACACGGGCCGGTCCGGGCAGCTGGATGCCGGGGCGTGCACGGACGGACCGTTGCCGCTCGCCCGCCGACTCAGCGGATCAGGCCGGTGACGGTGCGGCTGAACCCGTTGAACAGCCGGCTGATGTAGGAGCCGCGATCCTCGCGCGGCTGCAACCCGCCGCTTTCGAGCAGCACATAGGCGTCCTTGTACCAGGGGCTGTCGGGGAAATTGTGCCCGAGCACCGCCGCAGCGGTCTGCGCCTCGTTGGTGATGCCGAGCGCCATATAGGCCTCGGTCAGGCGCATCAGCGCCTCCTCGACATGGCGCGTCGTCTGGTACTTGGTGATCACGTCGCGGAACCGGTTCACGGCGCCGGGATAATTGCGCTTCTCGAGATAGAAGCGGCCGACATTCATCTCCTTGCCGGCCAGCTGGTCGCGCGCGACCAGCATCTTCTCGCGGACGTCAACGACGTATTCGGACCTCGGATAACGGTCGAGCAGCTCCTGCATCGCCCGCAGCGCCTGCTCCGTCCGCTCCTGGTCGCGCGTCGCGTCCGGGATCTGGGTAAAGTAGGACATCGCCATGATGTACTGCGCATAGGCGGCATCCGGACTCGCCGGGTTCTGCGCCAGGAAGCGCTTGGACGCGGTGATCGCGTCGTCCCACTTGCTCGCCTGGTAGTTCGTATAGGCAGTGAGGATCAGGCCCTTGCGCGAATAGGGCGAGAACGGCGCCTGCTTGTCGATCTCCTCGAACTTCTTGGTCGCGCCCTCGCTGTCGCCGTTCTGCATGCGGGCCAGGCCCTCATTGTACAGCTTGTCAGCCGGCACGGTCGGCAGCACTTCCGGCTTGTAGACCTCAGGCTTGTCGAACGGGTTCATCGAGCTCAGCGTATCGCAGCCGCCGAGCGCAGCCGCCAGCGAGAACACGAGCGCAAGCCGCCTGCCGCCGCTCGCCATTTCGCCGGTATTGAATGTCTTCAGCCGCATGACGCTCACTTCATCCGTCCTTCAGCGCCGCTTTCGAAGGCGGGCGAAAATGGCTTTACTCCAGAAGTCACCGTTTCGCCAACCGTGAAGGGCGCTTCATGCAATGCAAATCGCCACCGTGCTTCCGACAGGAAGCCGGCGAATGCAAGGCGCGGCGTCGCGTGATCGCCGGATTTCAGTGCAGATCGGGCGCCAGAGCCGCCGGCATCGGAGCACCGGCTGCCATCTGGACGGCGCGCGGCGCGTAGACCGGCTCGGCCTCGACGATCGCATAATTGGCGCGGTCGGCGAACAGGGCCTCGAGGATGCGCACATTCATGCGATGGCCGCCGCAATAGGAGCGGAACTCACCGAGAATCGGATAGCCGGCCAGTGCGAGGTCACCGACCGCATCGAGCACCTTGTGGCGCACGAACTCGTCGGCATAGCGCAGGCCCTCGGGATTGATCACCTTGTCCTCGCCGATGGCGACGGTGTTGTCGAGCGAGGCGCCGAGCGCGAAGCCGGCCTTCCAGAGCTGCTCGACATCGCGCATGAAGCCGAAGGTGCGGGCCCGCGAGATCTCGCTGGCATAGGCGGCAGGATCGAGGTCGAAGATCTTGCGCTGGCGGCCGATGGCAGGGCTGTCGAAATCGATCTCGACATCGAGGCGGAAACCCGACTCGGACGGCGCCAGCTCGGCGAAGGCGCGGCCGTGCTCGATACGGACCGGACGCAGGACCTTGAGATAGCGGCGGGCGGCACCGAGGGCGACGATGCCCGCAGCTTCGATGGCCGTGACGAACTCGGTGGCGCTGCCGTCCATGATCGGCATTTCCGGCCCGTCGATCTCGACCAGCACATTGTCGAGCCCGAGACCGGCGCAAGCCGACATCAGATGCTCGATGGTGGCGACCGAACCGGAAGCCTGCTCGCCGACGACGGTGCAGAGC
>JAEXUU010000822.1 GCA_023452965.1 Pseudomonadota bacterium
CCAAGTCCGGCATCGCCCCGGTCAAGGCGACGGCGCTCGGCGAAACGGCGGTCGGCATCGCCTTCATGCACGACATGCTGACGCAGAAGCTCCAGGGCGCGCCGATCGGTATCGTCGCCCCTTG
Source organism: Pseudomonadota bacterium (assembly GCA_023452965.1). Next base: position 125 of record JAEXUU010000822.1, read on the forward strand.
CGAGGGCACCGGCTACGAGACCGGCTCGGTCTCGGTGATCAAGGGCGGCAAGAACCCGGAAGCGGCGCGCAAGTTCGTCGACTTCACGCTCTCGCCGGAGGCGCAGGACATCAACGCCAAGCTCAAGATCAACTCGATCCCCTCCAACAAGAACGCCAAGCTCTCGCCGGATGCGCCGAAGTTCGAGGAGATCAAGCTGATCGACTACGACACTCCGCGCTGGGGCAGCCCGGCCGAGCGTTCGCGCCTGCTGAAGAAGTTCGACGACGAGGTGAAGGCGCTGCCGCGCTGAGGCCTGAGGAAGGCGATTAGTAGCACGAACCATAATTCGTGCTACTAAATTGGATATGCAGCGCATCCCGCTCAATATCCAGACGCTCTATGCCGATCTGCAGCAGCAGGTCGCTATGGCCTCGCAGGACGAGGCGACGGTGGTGGCGACGACCGTCGCAGGAATCCGCTATCTGCGGCTCCAGCGCTGGGTCGGAGCCAGCCGCACGGTCGAGCACCTCGGCCGTGCCGACGATCCCGAAGTACTGGCCCGCGCCGACACAGCCCGGGCCGAGATGGCGCGGCGACAGGAGAGGCGGCGCCTCGTCTCTGCGCTTCGGCGCCTCATTCCCGGCCCGACCAATGCGCTCGGGCGCGTCGCCGATGCGGTTGCGCACGCCGGACTGTTCCGACGCGGGGCAGTGCTGGTGGGCACTGCGGCCTATCAGTGCTACCCGCCCTTGCTCGGCATGGTCCTGCCGTCGGCGACGGTCATGACGCAGGATCTCGATCTCGCCACCGCCGATCTCGCGCTCGATGCCGAGATCGCGGGCGACAGCATGCTGGCGATCCTTCAGCGGGCGGAGGCGAGCTTCATGGCGCTGCCGGGGCTCGACCCGAAGGCCCCACCCTCGCGCTTCCGCGACGGGCAGGACTTCGTCGTCGACCTGCTGACCCCGCAGCGCCGCCGCAGCGACCGCGATCCGATGCCGTTGAAGGGACTCGCCGCCGGGGCGACGCCGCTCCAGCACCTCGACTGGCTGATCGAGGATCCGGTCCCGGCCGTTGCGCTGCACGGCGCGGGCGTTGCTGTGGTCCTGCCTCGGCCGGCACGCTTTGCCGTGCACAAGCTGATACTTGCGCAGAAGCGAGGCGCTCACGAGCCCGCCAAGGCCCGCAAGGACCTGGCGCAGGCGGCTGCCTTGGTGGAGGCGCTGCGTCTCAATGCCCCCTTCGAGCTCGACGACGCCATCGAGGACGCGAGGAGCCGGGGGCGCGATGGCTGGGCCAAGCCGCTGGACCGCTCGCTTTCGGCGATCGGCGCGACGGCCTGACCCTGCCGTTCGCGGTGCCTACCGCACCGGCGGCGCGTATTGCAGGCCGCCCTGGGTCCAGAGCTTGTTCATGCCGCGCGGCAGGTTGAGCGGCGACTTGGCGCCAAGATGCCGGTCGAAGCTCTCGCCGTAATTGCCGACCGCCTTGACGATGCGGACCACCCAGTCATTGGTCAGCCCGAGGCTCTCGCCGAACTTGCCCTCGGCGCCGAGCAGGCGGCGGATCTCGGGATTGGTCGACTTCACCATCTCGTCGACATTGGCCTGCGTGATCCCATATTCCTCGGCGTTCATCAGCGCATAGACAGTCCAGCGCACGATATCGAACCAGGCGTCGTCGCCCTGCCGCACCCAGGGGCCAAGCGGCTCCTTCGAGATCATCTCGGGCAGGAGGTCGTGGTCGGCCGGGACCTTGAGCTTCATCCGGTTTGCGGCGAGCTGCGACAAATCGGTGGTGTAGGCGTCGCAGCGCCCGGCCTCATAGGCCTGGATCGTCTCGTCCAGCCCGGCGAAGGCGATGACCTCGTACTTCATGTTGTGGGTGCGGAAATAGTCGGCGAGGTTGAGCTCGGTCGTGGTGCCCTGGGCGACGCAGACCGAAGCGCCGTTAAGCGCTTTGACCTCCTTCACGCCGGTGCTCTTGCGCACCAGGAAGCCCTGACCGTCGAAGTAATTGATCGAGGTGAAGTTGAGGCCGAAGCCGGCGTCGCGGCCGAGCGTCCAGGTCGTGGTGCGCGAGAGCACGTCGATCTCGCCGCTCTGTAGGGCCGTTAGCCGGTCCTTCGAGGCCAGCGAGATGTACTTGGCCTTCTCCTGGTCGTTGAAGATCGCCGCCGCCAGCGCCCGGCAGATATCGACGTCGAAGCCGCGCCATTGCCCCTGCGCATCCGGAAGCGAGAAGCCGGCGACGCCATGGCTTGCGCCGCAGACCAGGTTGCCGCGCTGTTTGATCCGTTCCAGCGTGGTCTGGGCGAGGGCCGCTCCGGTCATGGCGGCGCTCAGCCCGATGCCGGCGAGCACGCCCGCCAGCCTGCGGGCGGTTGATGATGAAATCCCGATCATATCGGCTTGTCCCCTTAGGTTCTTGTCCTTGCCGATCCGAAAGACCAGGCAGTAGGCCCAGCGATCTAACAGGATCGCATCGGGCGGCGCCATGGTCATTTATGCGGCTAACGGATTTTCGAGCTTAAGCAGTTGTTAACCATATATTTTCGCCTGCGGCATCTGGCCTGGAGGTCGTCGCGTACCGGCGGGACCCGCCAACTGCAGATGGAGCCAGCTTCCGCATGTCCGATCCCGTCTTCGTCATCGCCCGTGCCCGTGTCCGGCCCGCCGACCGGGCGCGCTTTGTCGCCGCAGCTCATGATTGCATCGCAGCGACCCGGCAGGAGCAGGGCTGCCTCGGCTTCGACATGCATGAGAGCCTGACCGCGCCCGGCCATTTCCTCTGTCTCGAAAGCTGGGAAACCCGCGCGGATGTCGAGCGCCATATGGCGCGCCCTTATCTCAAGGCGTTTCTCGCCGTGGCCGGGGCTTGCGTCAGCGTCGCTCCGGTGATCGAAGTGGTGGAACCGCGATCGGTCGATCGCCTCTGATCCAACACGCCACGGGTTTAGTCACATGCAGCGCGCCACTTCCGTCGTCCGCAAGGCCGCGGTCAAGCAGGACCGGGTCGTCGAGACCCTGACCCTCGACCATGAGGACCGCAACCGCCGTCGCGTCGCGCTGAAGGGCGATGGCGGAAGCGACATCCTGCTCGATCTCGACAAGCCGACGGCGCTGAACGATGGCGACGCCGTCAAGCTGGAGGACGGCTCGCTCGTCCTGATCAAGGCTGCCGCCCAAAAGCTGATCGAGATCAAGGCCGAGAACCCGCTGCGCCTGATGCGCGTCGCCTGGCATATCGGCAACCGCCACACCCCGGCGGAGATCACCGCCGACGCCATCTATATCGAGCACGATCATGTTCTGGCCGAGATGGTCCGCGGCCAGGGCTGCGCGATGAGCGATGTCGAGCGGCCGTTCCAGCCCGAGCGCGGCGCCTACGATCACGACCATGCCAATTGCGGCCATGACCATGGCCACCACCATCATGGGCACGAGCACCACGACCACGAGCACGGCCATTCGCACGGGCATGAGCATGCCCATGGCTCCGACTGCGGTTGCGGCCACGACCATCATCACGATCATCACCATCACGATCATGATCACGGCCATTCCCATGCCGGCCATGGCGAGGCCCATGCCCACAGCCATGGCGAGCACAAGCACGAGCACGCCCACGACGCCTCCTGCGGTTGCGGCCATGACCACCATCATGACGACCACGGCCACAAGCATGACCATGGCCATCACCATGGCGCCGAGCACGGCCATAAGGGCCACAAGCACGACCACTGAGCCATGACCGGGGTCCAGCTGCCCCTGATGATCTGGCTGTCGCCGTCCTTCCCGGTCGGCGGTTTCGCCTATTCGCATGGCCTGGAATGGGCGTTCGAGGTCGGGGACCTCACGGACGCGCAGGGGCTTGAGGACTGGCTCGGCGCCCTGGTCGAGCATGGCTCGCTGCGCAATGACCTCATCCTCTTCGCCGCCGCCTGGCGCGCCAGCGGCGATGGCGATGCAAAGGGGCTGGGCGAGGTGGCCGAGCTCGCGCTCGCACTCGCCAATTCGACCGAGCGGCGGCTGGAGACGGTGACCCAGGGCAATGCCTTCATCGCCGCCATTGCTGCCTCCTGGCCCTGTGCCTCGGTCGATGCGCTGAAGACCGCCTGGCCGGGCGATGTCGCCTATCCCGTCGCGGTCGCCGTTGCGGCCAGCGGCCATGGCCTGCCGCTGCTGCCTTCGCTCGAGGCCTTCTCGCTCGCCTTCGTCGCCAACCTGGTCTCGGCCGCCGTCCGGCTCGGCATCGTTGGCCAGACCGACGGCCAGCGCGTCACGGCTGGGCTGGCCCCGCTCTTGCGTAGCGCCGCGGCGAGGGCGGAGGCCGCCGCGCTGGATGCGCTCGGCAGCTGCGCCTTCCGCTCGGACCTCGGCGCCTTGCGTCACGAAACCCAGTATTCGAGGCTGTTCCGCTCATGAGCGCTTCCCCCCATGGCCCTTTGCGGGTCGGCATCGGCGGCCCGGTCGGCTC
>JAEXUU010000225.1 GCA_023452965.1 Pseudomonadota bacterium
GTCGAGATGGCGGCGATCTGGAACGGCCGCGCCGAAGCCCTCGCGACCGAGGGTGAGAAGGTGAGCCTGACCTTCAACCAGCAGATGCTGCTGACGGACTGCTGGGTCGTGCCCAAGGGCGCCAAGAACAAGGACCTGGCGATGAAGGCGATCGAGATCATGAGCCGTCCGGAGGTCCAGGCCCGTATCGCGCTCTACATCAATTACGGCCCGGCCAATGTCGAGGCCTTCAACACGGGCATCATCAAGCCGGAGGTCGCGGCGAAGCTGCCCAGCTCCCCGGAGAACGCCAAGAAGGGCTTCGTGCTCGACGCGAACTATTGGGCGGCGAATCTCGACGAGCTGACCAAGCAGTTCGACCTGTTCATCCAGCGCTGAACACGAGCGGCCGGGCCTGCCCGGGCCCGGTCGCCCTCGCATGAAAAGGTAACAGGATGACAGTCATGGCTACACCTGCCGACGCTCCGGCGGCCGGTGGCAACCGCAGCGCCTCCCTGCCGATCACCATCGAGCGCCTGGTCAAGTCATACGGCTCCTTCAAGGCGCTCGACGATGTCAGCCTGTCGATCAGGAGCGGCGAGTTCATCACGCTGCTCGGCCCTTCCGGCTCCGGCAAGACGACGCTCCTGATGGTGCTCGCCGGCTTCGTGCGGCCGCAATCGGGCAGCGTCCGCTTCGCCGATCGGGAGGTGGTGCTGCTGCCGCCGCACAAGCGCGACATCGGCATGGTGTTCCAGAACTATGCGCTGTTCCCGCATATGACGGTCGCGGGCAATCTCGCCTACCCGCTCAAGCTGCGAAACGTGCCGGCGCGGGAGATCGCCGGGCGGGTCGAACGCGCGCTCGATCTCATTCAGCTGAGCGCTTTCGGCGAGCGCCGCATCGACCAGTTGTCCGGCGGCCAGCGCCAGCGTGTCGCGTTGGCGCGCGCGGTGATCTTCGAGCCGCGCATCCTGCTGATGGACGAGCCGCTCTCCGCGCTCGACAAGAATCTGCGCGAGCAGATGCAGCTCGAGGTCCGCCGCCTGCATGATCGCCTCGGCATGACCACGGTCTATGTGACGCACGACCAGCGCGAGGCGCTGACGATGTCGGACCGGATCGCGGTGATCAACCGCGGCCGCGTCGTCCAGCTCGACCGCCCACGCGAACTCTACGAGCGGCCGGCCACGCATTTTGTCGCGAGCTTCATCGGCGAGTCCTCGACCTTGCCCATCGAGGTCCGGGACGGGCGGGCGAGCTTCGCCGGCGCCCCACTGCTCAGCGCGGCGCCGGCACCGGCGGGCAGCGCGTCTAGCTTCCTCGTGCTGCGACCGGAAAAGCTGCGCCTCCTTGCCGATGCGGCGCCGGCCGAGGCCAATGTCATCGCCGGCCATGTCCGCCAGAACGTCTTCCAGGGCGACAGCATCGTCACCTATGTCAGGACCGCGAGCGATCATGAGATCGCGATCCGGCGCTCCCTGCGCACGGACGAAGTCCTCGCCGAGGTAGGCACCGCGGTCCGGGTCGGGTTTTCCGCCGAGGACGCGATCATCGTCCCGGCCGACGCGGATACCCCGCAAACGGGCCGGCCATGACGCTGGCTCTGGATCAGATCGCAGCCGGCGGCACGGCGTCCGGACCCAATGAGGAGGCGCTGCGGCGCCAGGCCCATGGCGAGCGACGCTCGATGCTGGCGCTGACGCTGCCGGCGCTCCTGCTCGTCGGCTTCGTCGTACTCATCCCGATCGGCTGGCTGTTTTGGCTGTCCTTTGTCGACAAGAGCGGCTTCACCCTCATCCACTACCAGAGATTGCTGCACCCGACCTACCTGCTGACGCTGCGGACCACTTTCGAGCTGGCCTTCACCGTCACCGTGGTCTGCCTGCTGCTCGGCTACCCGCTGGCGTACCTCGCCTCGCAGCTGCCGCGGCGCTGGGCGAGCCTCGTCCTGCTCTGCGTGCTCTTCCCGTTCTGGACTTCGCTGCTGGTGCGGACCTACGCCTGGCTGGTGCTGCTGCAGCGACGGGGCCTCGTCAATACCTGGCTGCAGAAGCTCGGCATCATCGAGGAGCCCCTGCGGCTGGTGCATAATTTCACCGGCACGGCGATCGGCATGACCCATATCATGCTGCCGTTCATGGTGCTGCCGCTCTACGCGACCATGAAGACGATCAGCGATGACTACATGCGCGCGGCCGCCAATCTCGGCGCCTCGCCGATCCGCGCCTTCTGGCAGATCTATGTGCCGCTCTCCTTCCCGGGCCTCGCGGCCGGCCTGATCGTCGTCTTCGTGCTGTCGCTCGGCTTCTACGTTACCCCGGCACTGCTGGGCGGCGGCCGCGTGATGATGTGGGCGATGCAGATCGAGCGTTCGACCACCGTCTATGCCGACTGGGGCGCCGCCAGCGCCATGGGCGTCGTCCTCCTCGTCATCACACTCGGCATCCTCTGGCTGGTCTCGAGGCTGACCGGCTCGGCGAAACTCGGGGAGGCACGCTGATGCTGCGACAGCCTGCGACGAGCACGCAGATCACCCATCTGGACAGGCTCTGGCTCTATGTCCTGTGCGGTCTGGTCATCGTCTTCCTGATCGCACCGACGCTGCTCGTGATCCCGATGAGCTTCTCGGATTCGCGCTACCTGTCGTTCCCGCCGGAATCCTGGTCGCTGCGCTGGTACCGTGCCTATTTCGGCTCGCTCGAATGGCGCGACGCCACGGTCGTGTCGCTACAGGCCGCCTTCCTGACGACCATCGTCGCGACCGTGACCGGCACGCTCGCGGCCTATGGCCTCCATCTCGCGCGCAGCGGCGCTGGCCGCCTCGTCCAGGTCGCTCTGACGCTGCCGATGATGATCCCGGTCATCCTGCTCGCCATCGGCATCTTCCTGTTCTTCGCGCCGCTGGAGCTGAACAATTCGCTCTCGGGCCTCGTGCTCGCGCATACCGTGCTGGCGCTGCCGCTCGTGCTGATCTCGGTCACGGCCGGGTTCAAGAGCTTCGACATGAACCAGGAGATGGTCGCCCGCAGCATGGGCGCGTCGCGCCCGCGCGCCTTCCTCACCGTGACCCTGCCGCAGATCCGCAATTCGGTGATCTCCGGCGCCCTGCTAGCCTTCATCACCTCGCTCGACGAGGTGGTGATCGGCCTGCTGATCGCCGGCGGCGACAAGGCGACCCTGACGCGGCGCATGTTCCTCGCCCTGCGCGACGAGATCGACCCGACCATCGCGGCGATCTCTTCGCTGCTCATCGTCCTGTCGATCGTGCTGCTGGCGGTGTCCCAGTATTTCCAATCCGAACCTCGCGATTAGACGACCCGCTCAAGGTCGCCGAAGGAGATTTGACGTGGTGCTGCATTTCGAGAGAGCCGAATTCGATCAGCGTGTCGCCAATGCGCGGATCGCGATGCGACGCGAAGGGCTCGATGCCCTGCTGCTCTTCGCCCAGGAGAGCACCTATTACCTCACCGGTTTCGACACGAGCGGCTTCGTCTTCTTCCAGTGCGCGGTGCTCACGGCGGATGAGCGGCCGATGACGCTGCTGACGCGCCGGCCGGACCTGGAACAGGCGCGGCGGACCTCGACGTTCGAGGACATCAGGCTCTGGTACGATGCGCCCGGCATGGACCCGTCGCGCGAGCTGATGGCGATCCTGGAGGAGAAGGGTCTGAAGGGTGCCCGGGTCGGCATCGAGATGCGCACCTTTGGCCTGACGGCCGACAATTACGCCCTCGTGCATAACCGCCTGTCCCCGTGGTGCACGCTGGTCGACGCGTCCAACCTCGTCCGCGGCCTGCGCGTCGTGAAGTCGGCGGCGGAAATCGCCTATGTCAGGCGTGCCGCAGAGCTCGCCGACGACTCGCTCGTCGCGATGATCGAGAAGGCGCGCCCGGGCAGCTTCGAGGGCGATATCGCCGCGGCGGGCTCGGTCCCGATCCTCGCCGGCGGCGGCGATCCGCCGCCTTCCGGCCCCGTGCTCGGCTCGGGGGACCGGGCGCTGCTCGTCAGGAGCGCCACCGGCTTCCGGACGCTCGACGGCGAGGACCAGCTGACGATAGAGCACGCCGCGAGCTATCGCCGCTATTGTGCCTGCCTGATGCGGACGATCGCAATCGGCCGCGCCCAGCCGCTGCAGCAGCGCATGTTCGCGGTGACGCACGAGGCGATCACGGCCATGACCGAAGCCGCCCGGCCGGGCAACACGATCGGCATGATCGACGACGCCCATCGCCGCGTCTTCGACAAGGAAGGCTTCGGCGGCTCGCGCATGTCGGCTTGCGGCTACTCGCTCGGCGCAACCTATCGGCCATCCTGGATGGACGTCCCGCCGATGATCTATTCCGGCAATGAGATGCCGGTCGCGCCCGGCATGATCCTGTTCCTGCACGCCATCCTGATCGATGCGCCCAACAACCTCGCGATGTCGCTCGGCTACACCATCCTGACGACCGAAGGGTCCGCCGAGGTGCTGAGCCGCATCCAGCCGGAATACGTGGTCACGACCTGATCCTTCGCGGCCGGCTGCTTCGGACACCCTTCTGTCTCCAGGTGAGAAACCATGCCTGCGAACGACCTGTTCACGCCCGATTTCCTGCCGCATCCCTATTGGTGGGATGCAGCCCACCCGGTGAAGGAAGCGGACGGCGCCCTGCCGGAACGCGCCGATGTCGCGATCATCGGCGGCGGCTATGCCGGCCTGTCCTGCGCGCTTGAACTCAGGCGGCAGGGCGTCGAGGCCGTGGTGATCGAGGCCGACGAGATCGGCTTCAACGCAAGCTCGCGCAATGGGGGGCTGGTCACCGGCGGCGTGAAGCTGGCGCTCAGCGATTTCTCCCGCGAGCTCGGCAAGGAACGCGCCGACCGCCTCACCGCCGAAGCAATCGGAACCCTCCAGTTTCTGGAGGACCTGATCGCCCGGGAACAGATCGACTGCGATTTCCAGAAGACCGGTCGCTTCGTCGCCGCCTATTCGCGCAAGCATTACGACCACCTCGCCGCCAACAGCGACCGCATCGCCGCCCTGACCGGCGCCCGCTGCGAGATGGTGCCGCCCGAGCGGCAGCGGGAGGAGATCGGCAGCGATCACTATCGCGGCGGCCAGTTCGTCGAGGCCGCCGGCGGCCTGCACCCCGCCAAATACGTTCGCGGCCTCGCGGAAGCCGCACGGCGCGCTGGGGCGAAGCTAGTCGACCGCACCAAGGTGCAGCGGATGAGCCGCAGCGCCGATGGCTGGCGCCTCGAGACCAGCGCCGGCGCGATCACCGCGCAGAAGGTCATGGTCGCGACCAATGGCTATACCGGCGAGGCGACGCCATGGATGCGGCGCAGGGTCGTGCCGGTGGCGAGCTTCCTGATCGCCACCGAGCCGCTGCCGGACGGTCTCGCCGCCGAGCTGGTTCCCAATCGGCGGATGCTGGCCGACACTCGCCGGGTGCTCAGCTATTTCCGCCTGTCGCCGGACGGAAGGCGCGTGCTCTGGGGCGGCCGCGTCGGAACCGCCGCCATGGACCCGCGCGAGAGCGCGCGGCGCCTCCACGCCGTCATGACGACAGTCTGGCCGCAGCTTCGCGATGTGCGGGTCAGCCATAGCTGGAACGGCAATGTCGCCTTCACCTTCGATTTCCGGCCGCATCTGGGCAGCCATGAGGGGGTGCACTACGCGCTCGGCTGCCAGGGCAACGGCGTCGCGATGCAAAGCTGGCTCGGCTTCCAGGCCGCCCGGGCCATCGCCGGTGCGGCCAACGAACCGAGCGCCTTCGCCGACCTGCCCTTTCCGACCGCGCCGCTCTATGACGGCCGGCCCTGGTTCCTGCCGATGATGCTGGCCTGGTACCGGCTGCGCGACCAGATCGACCGGATGGCCTCCTGAACGAACTCACGTTTCCGCGTGCCTTTGGCCCGGCCGGTGATGACTGGAGCCGGCCGCATTGCTCCCCAGCGCTTTCGACGAGGACACGACCATGACGACGATGGCAGATGAGCGGCACCGGCTGCTGGAGTGGCTCGACGCGGAGCGCGACGAGATCATCGACCTGCTGCGTGCGCTGCTGCGGGAGCGCGGGCCGAACCCGCCGGGAGACACGCGCTCGACCGCGGATGTCGTGCGCGGCTACCTGAATGCCCGTGGGCTCGACCACCGCATCATTTCCCCGCATCCCGAGATGCCGAATATCGTCGCCAGTTTCGAGGGCGGCAATTCCGGCCGGCATCTCGTGCTGAACGGCCATCTCGACGTCTTCCCGGTCGCGCCGGACCTCACCGGCTGGACGAAGGATCCGTGGGGCGCCGAGATCGCCGACGGCAAGATCTACGGGCGCGGCGCCTGCGACATGAAGCCGGGCACGACCGCCTCGATCGTGACCTACGCCATGCTGCATCGCCTGCGCGAGAGCTTGGGCGGGCGGCTGACCCTGACCTGCGTCTCGGACGAAGAGACCTTCGGGCCCTGGGGCGCACGCTACCTGATGGAGCACCACCCGGAAGTGCATGGCGACTGCCTGCTGAACGGCGAGCCGGGCGGCCCGGAATCGATCCGCTACGGCGAGCGCGGCCCGCTCTGGATCGCCTTCACCCTGCGGGCCAAGGGCGCACACGGCGCCTATGTCCACGCGACCGACAGCGCGACCAAGCTCGCCATGCGCCTCGCGACGGAGCTCGAGAGCCTGACCGAGATCGAGGCGCCGCTCTCGCACAATCTGCAGCGCGCCATCGAGCAGAGCCGGCCGGTGATGGACCGGATGATGGGCGAAGGCGCCGGCGGGCTGGTGAACCGGGTGACCCTGAATATCGGCACGATCCAGGGCGGCGAGAAGGTCAACATGATCCCGTCGCACTGCACCTTCCAGGCGGATTTCCGCCTGCCGGTCGGCATGAGCAAGGCCGATCTCCTGCCGAAGATCGCCGAGATCGCCGCCCGCTACCCGCAGGCCAGCTGGGAGGTGGTCGGCGGCGACGAGCCGTCCTGGTGCGATCCCGACCATGAGATGGTGGCGATCATCCAGAAG
>JAEXUU010000881.1 GCA_023452965.1 Pseudomonadota bacterium
GCCCTGCCCTCCTCCCGCTACGAGGTCCTGCGCGCCGACAGCGCCAACGAGACCATCGCCCTGCTCAAGCGCGAGACCGCGCGCACCGCCGGCCCGGACCGACGCGACCGCATCGAGCTCGCCGGCATCGACTTCCACTGGCCCAATGCCAGCCTGGTCCACGGGCTCGACAATACGCTCGGCTACAACCCGCTGCGGCTCGGCCTCTACAGCGCCGCCACCGGCGCCGGCGACCATGTCGCCCTGCCCGACCAGCGGACTTTCTCGGCGCTGATGCCGTCCTATCGCTCGCTGCTCGCCGACATGCTCGGCCTGCGCTTCATCGCCACCGGCGTACCGGTCGAGCAGATCGACAAGGCGCTCAAGCCCGGTGACCTCGTCCAGATCGCCCGCACCGCCGACGCCTTCGTCTACGAGAATCCGCGGGCCCTGCCGCGCGTCCTGCTCGTCACGAATGCGCAGCAGGCCGATTTCGACGCCATCCTGAAGAGCGGGCAATGGCCGGCGGGCTTCGATCCGCGGCGCACCGTACTGCTGGACAAGGCACCGCCGAAGCTGCCGGGCGGCCCGGCCGGGCCGGGCACGGTGAGCATCCGCGACTACGGCACCACCGACGTCACGCTGGAGGCCGACGCGCCCACAGGCGGCTTCGTCGTCCTCAACGATGTCTGGCAGCCCTGGTGGCAGGTCGAGGTCGACGGCAAGCCGGCCGAGCTGCTGCGTGCCAATGTGATCTTCCGCGCCGTTCAGGTGCCGCCCGGCCGCTCGACGATCCGCTTCACCTTCCGGCCGTTCGAAGGCCTCTTCCAGGCGATCGGCGAGCGGATCCGCAAGGCGAACCCGCCGCCGGTGTGAGCCTCAGGCCAGCGCTGCGATCGCGGCGACGGGGAGCGGCGCATGCGTCGCCAGCACCTTGGCGAGCCCCGCAGGATCGACCGCGCCATCGCGGATCGTCTCGTCGCGATGGATACCGCCGGCGATGAACAGGCTGTCGAAGCCCATCAGCCGCGCGCCGGCGAGGTCGGTGCGCACGGCGTCGCCGATCACCAGCACCTTGCCGGCATCGACGTCGCGGCCGCCGCGCGCATCGCGCGCCGCCGCCAGAGCAAGGTCGTAAGCCGGCCGATGCGGCTTGCCGGCCCAGGCGACCCGGCCGCCGAGTTCCTCATAGATCGTCGCCAGTGCCCCGGCGCAGGGCAGGAGATCATGGCCGACATGGACGACGAGGTCGGGGTTGCCACAGATGAAGGGCAAGCCCCGCGCCGCGAAGCGCTCGAGCTGCGGCCGGTACTGTTCGGGCTGCTCGGTACGATAGTCGTTGAGCTCGGTCGCGACGACGAATTCGGCCTCGTCCTCGTCGACGAGCTCGACGTCGAAGCCCTTGAACACGGCACGGTCCCCGTCCTCACCGATATGGTAGACCTTGCGCAGATGGCTCGCCCCGATCAGCGCCCGCGTCACATCGCCGGAGGTGACAAGCCGGTCCCAGGCAGTGCGTGGTACGCGCTTGTCGTCGAGCACGCCGGCGATCTGCTCCGACGGCCCCGGCGCATTCGAGAGCAGGACGACGGTGCCACCGCCCTGGCGATAGCGCACAAGCGTCTCGCAGGCCGGCGGCAGCGCCAGCACGCCGTCATGGACGACGCCCCAGACGTCGCTGATCAGCACTTCGTAGCGGGCGAGAAGCTCGCCCGCTTGCGTCAGGATCGGAATAGTCATGCCTTGAGAGCTGCCTCTGCTGCGATCCGCGCCTCGACCTCGGCCCGGCGCGGCAGGGGGGCTACCGCACCATAGCCCTGGGTGGAGAGCGCCGCCGCGACATTCGCATAGGCGCCGGCGACGAAAGCGTCGCCGGTACGGATGTACTCGGCGAGGAAGGCGCCGTCATAGCAGTCGCCGGCCCCGGTCGCGTCGACAGCCTCGACCTTGATCGGCACGAAGCGCTGGCGCCGCTCGGGTGTCGCGACAAGGGAGCCCTCATGGCCGAGCGTCAGCGCCACCACCTTGGCACCGAGCCTGAGATAGAAATCGACGATGGCGTCGGGCTCTTCGAGGCCGGTCAGGAGCTTGGCGTCGCCGTCGCCCGGCAGGACGATGTCGGCCAGCTGGCAGGCGGTATGGACGATCGACCGGGCCCGGGTCAGCGGCCAGAGCTTGAGGCGCAGATTGGTGTCGTAGGCGGTCAGCACGCCGTTCTGGCGCGCCAGCTCGAAAGCCTCGAACACCGCATCGCAGGCGCTGGCCGAGATCGCCTGGCTGATGCCGGAGGCCTGAACCACCTTGGCCGAGGCGATCAGCTCCCGCGGCAGATCGGCCGGGCCGTAGAGGCTCGCCGCCGAGCCCGCGCGCAGATAGGAGAAGACGTGTCCCTGCTCGCCATGCGCGACGAAATAGAGCCCGGTCGGCGCCGTCGCATGGGTCGAGACATGCTTGTCGTCGATGCCTTCCCGCGCCCAGGCCGTCCTGAGTGCTCGCCCGGGCTCGTCGTTGCCGAGCGCCCCGGCATAGGCGACGCTGGCGCCCTGCCGCGCCGCCGCGATGGCGCAGTTCGAGGTGTCGCCTCCCAGGCCGAAGCGGTAGGCGCCCGCCTCGCCGCGTGTCGCGTTGAACTCGCCCAGGGGCTCGCCGATACAAACGATATCCGTCATCATCCCTACCGATAGAGCCGCACAGAGAGGCTGCGCCCAAGCGAAGACGCGTCGTCTCCCTAGAGCATCCCGCCGAAAAGGGGAAACCGGTTTTCCGCTCTCTCGCCGACCAGAACCTGACGCTAGGTAACCAATCGCACAGCACTTCTATCGTAAGGAGAGGCGCGGCTCTGCGCGCCACCCCATCCTGTCGCAAGCAGAAGGGCGGCGTCCGCATCCGGCCTGTCAGAATTCCCTCACCAAGCGAGAGAGCCAAACGGCATGAAGAGCTGCAGTTGCAAGGCCGCCCATGAGGCGGGGTGCGAGGCGCCCGCGGCGCCGGGACGGCGCAAATTCCTGGCGACCGCGGTCGCCACCGGCGCTGCCGGCATGATCGGCCTGTCGGCCCGCTCGGCCAACGCCGCCCCGCCGCCACCCGGCGACAAGAAGTTCATGGAAGAGGCCACCCGCCTCGCCATCGAAGCCGTCGAGAAGGGCTGGGGCGGCCCGTTCGGCGCGGTGATCGTCAAGGACGGCGAGATCATCGGCCGCGGCCAGAATCGCGTGCTGCTCACCGGCATCCCGGTCTTCCATGCCGAAGTCACCGCGATCATGGACGCCTCGGCACGCCTGAACCCGAAGGCTCTGCTCGGCAGCGACTACGGCGCCGGCACCATCCTCGAAATGATCCCGCGCGAGCAGGGCTCGCCCGACCCGGTTCCCGAGCGCGCCCGCATGCTCAAGGGCTGCAGCATCTACATCAACGGCGCGCCCTGCCCGATGTGCATGAGCGCGATCTACTGGTCACGCATCGACAACGTCTATTTCGCTGCGAGCCTGAAGGACACGAGCGCGATCGGCTTCGACGACGCTTTCCAGTACGAGGACTTCGCCAAGCCCTGGGCCGACCGGCGCATCAAGGTCGCCGAGAACTTCGAGCGGGAAACCGGTCTGAAGGCCTATGAGGCCTGGATGAACAAGAAGGACCGTCATCCCTACTGAGGAA
>JAEXUU010000892.1 GCA_023452965.1 Pseudomonadota bacterium
GGGCAAAGCCGAGGAGCCCGCCGAGCAGCGCGGCGGCGAGCAGGCCGGCGGCGGGGTCGAGCCCGCCATGAAGGCTCGCCAGCACCAGCGCGGCGCAGAGCGGCACGATGCCGGCAACCGTGATCCAGTCGATGCCGTCCATGAAGTTGACGAGATTGACGAACCAGACGCCGGCCAGGATGGCGAGGCCACGCTCGGCCCAGAGCGGCAGCACCTCGGGCAGCAGGCGGATGTCCGGCGCCCCCTGCAGCACGACCAGCGCGACGCAGATGACCTGCAGGACGAGACGCAGGCTCGCGGGGAGCGGGCGGATGTCGTCCCAGGCGCCGACGAAGGCGACGAGGACCGCGGCTCCGACCACCACGAGCAGACCGGCACCGGCTCCCGCCGGCAGCGGCCACAGCAAGGGCACCAGCCCCAGTGCCAGGAAGGCGCCGGCGAGCACGGCGATGCCGCCGCCCTGCGGCGTCGGGATGCGATGGCTCGAGCGGGCATTGGGCCGCGCCAGGGCATAGCGCATCATCAGCGGGCGCAGCAGCCGGCAGAACCACCAGGCGAGGCCTGCGGCAGCGAGGATGGTCGACAGGGCTGGGGCTAAGGTTTCCAAGGCGGGCGGACCATAGCCAGCCTTCGGCCGGCCGCAAGGGCTTGTTGCAGGGGCATCGCTGCAAAGCGGCATTCCGGCTTGCACCGGCAGGCACAAAAGCAGAACATGCAAGCATGAGCACGACCGAATCCGCCCTCAACCCGGCCCCGACCCGGCCGGAGGTCACCCGCGCGGTCTGCCGCGGCGCGGCCCGGCATCTGCGCGACCGCGGCTACGCCATCGTCAAGGAGATGACCTTCGCCAATGGCAGGCGCGGCGACATCGTCGCGCTGTCGTCGAGCGGCGAATTGCTGGTGGTCGAGGTCAAGTCGAGCCTGGAGGATTACCGCGTCGACGGGAAGTGGCCGGATTACCGCGACTATTGCGATGCCTTCCTGTTCGCCGTCGCGCCCGAGTTCCCGCACGAGATCATTCCCGAAGATGTCGGCCTGATCGTCGCCGATGCCTGGGGCGGCGAGATGCTGCGCGAGGCGCCGCGCCACCCGCTCGCCCCGGCCCGGCGCAAGATGCTGACCATCGCCTTCGCCAAGCTCGCGGCCGGGCGGCTCGCGGCGCTGGAGGACCCCGATGCGCGCTGACGCCCGGCGGGCCTGATCGGATTACCGCCTTAGAGTGCATGACCCCTGGCGGCGCTTGCGCTAACCGGTTGGGCTCGACCGGCCTTGGGGAGGTGTCGGGATGAAGCTCTTGAACTGGGTTGCGGCCGCCATGCTCGGCCTTATCGCGACCGCGGGCAGCGTCGCCGCGCAGACGCCCGAGGAGATCGTGCGCGGCATCTACGAGGGCGGCGGGACGAGAAGCTCGATCGACCGCATGCGGGCGCCCGACGCGCGCAACCGCTATTTTCAGCCGGCGCTGGTGCGCCTCTTCGATGCCAATGATCGCGACGAGTGCATCGATTTCGGCCTGCACATCATCGGCCAGGATTACGATGAGCGGGAGATCGCCCGCACCTTGCGGCTGGAAACCCGGCAGGAGGGCGAGCGCGCGGTGGTCGAGGCCCGTTTCCGCAGCCTGAGCATAGCCAACCATTTCCGCTTCGATTTCGTGCGGGCAAGCGAAGGCTGGAAGATTGCCGATATCGCCTCGCTGACCCGGGACCATCGCTGGCGACTGTCCGCCACGCCATGCCGCGGTGTGCGAGCCGCCTCCGCCGCCCCAACGAACGCTGCGTCCGGGCCGGAGGGCCTGCGCCGGCCCGGACGCTATTGCTTCGCCAGCCGCGCATCGCAGTTGAGAATCGAGGTCGAGCCCTCGGGCAACGCCCAGATCAGCCTCGATCATCTCGGCCAGGCCGGACACACCTGCGGGCTCGAAGGCATCGGTCGGCCGGCGGGCACCGGCTGGCAGCTCGAGCTCGAAGGGGTCAAGGGTCCGTGCCGACTCACGCTCGTCGTCTCGCCGGCCGGAAGGCTGACGACGCGTGATCCCGGCGGCTCCTGCAGGGCGACCTATTGCGGCATGCGCGCCGAACTCGCCGATGTCGCCATCGACCTGCGTCGCGACAAGGGCCGTTGCAAGGGCGGCTGAGGCGCGGCGACGTGCCTGCCTCCGGAAGCCCGCAATGGCCGCCGCTGCGGAAATGTGCAATCATGAGGCATGGCGGAAAAAGCTCCCAAGCCTCCGACCGCACCCGAAGACCTCGTCTCTTCTCTCGCGCGCTGGGAGGGGGAAGGCGGCGCCCCGGTTTTGCCTTCGGCGGTTCGATATGAGCAGGGCGAGCTCGGGGATGCGGAACGCCGCGTCCTGGAATGCCTCGGTGCCGGGGTGGTCAGCGAATGGCATCAGCTGCCTACACCGGTCCAGCGCGTCATTTTCCAGCGCGCTGTCAGCGGCGAGGCCTATGACGCGATGGAGCTGAAAACCCGGATCGCCCGGTTCCTGCACGACCACAAGGGCGATTCAGGCGCGCGATAGGCGCGCCACGTTCTCTTTCATCTTCGCAGAACCGCAGGCCAGGCGACGGGCCGCGCTCAGCGCGGGGCGCGCTTGGCCAGGATGCGCTGCAGGGTACGCCGATGCATGCCGAGGCGGCGCGCCGTCTCGGAGACATTGCGGCTGCAGAGCTCGTAGACGCGCTGGATGTGCTCCCAGCGCACCCGGTCGGCCGACATCGGGTTCTCCGGCGGGACCGGGCGCGAATCGGGCGAGGCGGCGAGCGCCGAATGGATCTCGTCGGCATCGGCGGGCTTCGCCAGGAAATCATAGGCGCCGAGCTTCACGGCGCTGACCGCGGTCGCGATATTGCCATAGCCGGTGAGGACGACGCCGCGCGCATCCGGCCGCTTCTCCTTGAGCCGGGCGATGACATCGAGGCCATTGCCGTCGCCGAGGCGCAGGTCGATCACCGCGAAGGCAGGCGCAGACTCCTCGACAGCCGCGATGCCTGCCTGGACCGACTCGGCGATGCGGACGAGATAGCCGCGGCCTTCCATGGCCCGGGCGAGACGGTTGAGGAAGGGCTTGTCGTCATCGACGATCAAGAGGGACATGTCCCTGCCTGCGCCGTCGTGAGCCTGGCCTGCGTTGAGAGCCGCTTCCATCGCCTTCATCTCCTCCGGGCCCCGGCCCGGCTCCTTACTCTAGAGCCGGAACGGACCCGATGCGAAGCACCCGTTTGCGAGTCTCGCATCGACACCAATCCGGCATCGATTGTCCGGCGCGGCGACGCGCCGCAAGGCATCATGCTGTCGCATGTGGGGCCGAAAGCTCGAAATTTGAAGCCCCGAGCGGCCGATCATCGCGTTCGAACACCTCGCGCAGCCAGGTGATGCGGATCGAGGCGCCCGTCGCCGGCAGCGGCAGGTTCGAGAATTCCAGCACCGCGCCGCTGCGCTCGAGCAGCGTCTTGGCGATGAACAGGCCAAGGCCGAGGC
>JAEXUU010000895.1 GCA_023452965.1 Pseudomonadota bacterium
CATTGAAGGAGACGACGAGGTAGAGGACGATGGTGGCGTAGCCGACGCCCGCCGTCGCCGCCGGGCGCCCCAGCCGCGAGACATAGAGCAGCGACAGCAGGTCGACGACGAACACCGCCATCAGGCCGACGGAAGCGGTCGCGGTCATCACCGCGACATGGCGCAGGGTCGAGCCGGTGACGAAGACGGCGGGGCTTTTGCTGGGAGCGTTCACTCGGCCGGTTCTCCGACACCGCCGACCGCGACCTCGGCACCGCCATCCTCGATGACCTCGCGGGTCTCCTCGGAGAGCGCCTTCGACTTGGCCTTCGGCTTGACCAGCGGCTCGGGCGAGACGCGCGGCACCTTCTGCAGGCCGGCAGCGATGCCTTCGCTGAACTGGATCTCCATGCGCTGGGCATCGCGCTCGCGCACGTTCTCGATCACCAGGCTTGCCTCCTCATAGTCGAGCCCGAGCCCCTCCAGCGTCACCCGGCTGAAGCCGAGCGCCGATTCGAAGGTCTCGCGCATCTGGAAGTCGACATCGGCGCGCATCAGGTCGATGGCGTGGACGCGGTCGAAGGCGCGGGCATGCAGGCGCACCGTCGGGAATTCGGCCTTGGCCATCTCGACGATGCGCAGCGCCGCCTCGCGATTGTCGACGCAGATGCAGACGATCCTGGCCTTCCCCGCTCCGGCCGCGCGGAGCACGTCAAGCCGCGTGCCGTCGCCATAATAGATCTTGAAACCGAACTTGGCGGCGGAGCGGATGCGCTCGACATCGGAATCGATCACGGTCACGTCGATATGCTGCAGCAGCAGCGCCTGCGTCACCACCTGGCCGAAGCGGCCGAAGCCGATCACCAGCACGGAAGGCGTGGTGCCGCTGAAATCCTCCTCGATCTCCTCCGGCGGGGCGGCGCGCGCCAGCAGCCAGGCGTCGATCAGCTTGGCGAGAACCGGGCCGATCAGCATGCTGAGCGCGGCGAGCGCGGTGGCGATGGCGCCGTGATGCTCGCTGAGCAGGCCGAGCGAGGCCGCCATCGGCAGCAGCACGAAGGCGAACTCGCCGGCCGGCGACAGCAGGGCGCCGGCCCGGATTGCCTCGGTCCAGGTCGAACAGGAGGCGCGCAGGATCGCGGCCGCGACGGCAATCTTGAACAGGACCAGCGCCGGCGCGGCGATCGCCAGCAGCAGCGCATTGTCGAGCACCAGCTTGAGGTCGATCGACATGCCGACCGCCATGAAGAACAGGCCGAGCAGCACGCCGCGGAAGGGCTCGATGTCGGCCTCGAGCTCATGACGGAAATGCGAGTCGGCCAGCAGCACGCCGGCGAGGAAGGCGCCCATCGCCATGGAGAGGCCGACCTTCTCCATGACCAGCGCCGCGCCGAGCACGACGAGCAGCGCAGCCGCCGTCATCACCTCCCGGGCGCCGGATTTGGCGAGCAGGCGGAAGAACGGATTCAGCGCATAGCGGCCGGCGAACACCAGCGCCGCGACGGCGAGCAGCGCCAGTCCAAGCCCGGCGAGCGCCTGCACGGCGTTCTCGTCATTGGCCACGCCGGTCGTCGCCAGCAGCGGCAGCACGGCGAGCATCGGCGCGATCGCGATATCCTGGAACAGCAGGACGGAGAAGCAGCGCCGGCCATAGCGCTCGGCGCCGTCGCCGCGCTCTTCGAGCAATTGCAGGGCGATCGAGGTCGCGGAGAGGGCGAGCGCGAGGCCGACTGCGACCGCCCCGCCGGGGCTCAGCCCGAGATGCCAGGCGATGCCGCCGATCACGCCCGCGCTCAGCACCATCTGGGCGAGGCCGGAGCCGAGGATGTCGCGGCGCATCGAGTAAAGACGCGCGGGCTGCAGTTCGAGCCCGACCAGGAAGAGCAGCAGCACGACGCCGATCTCGGCCGTACCACGGATCGCGTCCGGGTCCTTGACCACGGCCAGCAGCGACGGCCCGATGGCGATGCCGGCGGCGAGATAGCCGAGCACGGCGGAGAGCCCGAAGCGCCGGAACAGAGGAACCGCGACGACGGCCCCGGCGCAGAAGGTCAGGATCGGCGGCAGATAGCTGGCGTGCGAGGCATCGGCCATGAAGGACTCGTGCTGGAATGGGGCAGCCTGGCGCGCCAAGGGCAGGCCGACCGGGGCAATTTAGGCGTTGTGCGGCACGTCTGCGAGGGGCGGCAGGAGCGGGGCGCCCCTGCGGCCTGCGGCGAGCCGCTTCCTTGACATCATTCGCGTGAGACCGAAAGAAGGCGCAGCCCTTGCCGGAGCCTCTGAATCCTCGTGACCGCCGCGCCGAAACCGCCGCTCGACATCCTGCTCTGCGCCCCGCGCGGCTTCTGCGCCGGCGTGGTCAGGGCGATCGACGCCGTCGAGAAGGCGCTGACGTTGCATGGCGCGCCGGTCTATGTCCGCCACGAGATCGTGCACAACAAATACGTGGTCGAGTCGCTGAAGCGGAAGGGCGCGGTCTTCGTCGCCGAGCTCGACGAGGTTCCCGATGCGACGCGGCCGGTGATCTTCTCTGCGCATGGCGTGGCGAAGTCGGTGCCGGCCGAGGCGCAGGCGCGCAATTTCTTCGCCATCGACGCGACCTGCCCGCTGGTCACCAAGGTGCATCGTGAGGCCGAGGTCCACCACAAGCGCGGCCGGCACATCCTGCTTGTCGGCCATGCCGGCCATCCCGAGGTGATCGGCACCATGGGGCAGTTGCCGCCGGGTGCGATCACCCTGATCGAGACGCTCGAGGACGTCGCGGCGCTGACCCCGCCCGAGGGCAAGCCGCTGGCCTATGTCACGCAGACGACGCTTTCGGTCGACGATACCCGCGGCATCGTCGAGGCGTTGCAGGCGCGCTTCCCGGCGCTGATCGCGCCGCAC
>JAEXUU010000899.1 GCA_023452965.1 Pseudomonadota bacterium
GGCCCGAAGCGGCCGATGAAGCGATGGCGGCCGCCCGGATAAAGCAGGCGCACCGCGGTTACCGGTTCGCGCTGGTTCCAGGTCCGCCGCTCGACAAGCAAGCAGGGTTCTCCCTCGCCGATCGCGAGGAGTTGTGCCTGATCGGTCTCCGCCGCGACGGCGCTGATCGCGTGCTCCGCTTGCGACCACAGGCTGTTCTGCAGCAGCCAGTCCCCCGGCGGCATGGCGGCAAACTGCTCTTGTCCGGCCGCCGGCACGGTGGCGAGATGGATCACCCGCTCTTCCAGCACATGTGGCACGCCGTCAGCGAAGTGCAGCACCGTCAGATGCACCACCTCGACGGCTCGGCCGAGTTCGAACAGGGCGACGACCGGCCGTTGCGCCCGGCCGTCGCGCCGCGCCAGGATCCTGTAGGAATACTCATGGCCCAGCCCGCGCACCTCTTCGGGAATCGAGAGGATGTCGAGCATGGCATGGCTCGCCGGCGGGCTCGCGACGATGGTTCCGGAGCGGCGCCGGCGTGTGATCAGCCCTTCGCGCGCCAGCTGGCCCAAAGCGCGGTGCACCGTCATGCGGGAGGCGCCGAGGCGCTCCATCAGGGCATGCTCGGGCGGCACGACCGTCCCCGGCGGCCAGGCGCCGTTCAGGATGAGGTCACGAATGGCGCGCCGGATCTGGTCGTAGAGCGGACCAGCGCCATCGAGAGCTACGGCGTCGATCTGGCTTGCGGACATGGACTCTTTCCGGCTCAGGCGAGCAGATTTCGGATGACCGTGCCATAGCGCGCGGCGATGCGCGCCCGGTCAATGTGCCGGCCGCCGCTGACCACAGTCTTTCCACCGACGATCACGGTCTCGACCGGCAGGGCGGGCGCCGCGAAGACCGCGCTGTCGAGCGCGAAGTCGCCGGACTTGCCGACCACGGCCGGATGGTCGGCAGCGAGCGTCACGAGATCGGCCCTCGCGCCCCGGGCGATGACGCCGATGGCCCGCCCGCAGGCCTGGGCGCCGCCGGCGCAGGCATCCTGCCAGAGCCTGACGCCGGCCGATGTGCCGGGTTCGGCCCAAAGCGCCCGGCGCCGGTCGCGCAGGCGCTGCGAATATTCGAGCAGGCGCAGTTCGCCGCCGGCCCCGAGCTCGATATTGGAATCGCTGCCGCCGCCGATGCGCCCTCCGGCGGCGCGCTAGCGAACGCCGGCGAAGATGCCGTCGCCGAGATTGGCCTCGGTGATCGGGCACAGGCCCGCCACGGCACCGCTGCGCGCCATGGCGTCGCGCTCGGTGTCGCTCAGATGCGTCGCATGGATCAGGCACCAGCGCCCGTCGACGGCGACGCTCTCCAGCAGGAGCTCGACCGGGCGGCGGCCGGTGATGGCGATGCTGTCCTCGACCTCGCGCATCTGCTCTGCGACATGGATATGGACCGGGGTTTCAGGCCTGAGCGCGGCGATCCAGGGCAAATCGTCGAGCGCCACCGCCCGCAGCGAGTGCGGCGCGATGCCGACCTTGGCGTCCGGCAAAGAAGCGACCGCCTTCTCGCTGCCCTCGAGCAGGCGCAGATAGGCGTCGCGGTCATTGAGGAAGCGGCGTTGGCCGGGCGCGGCCGGCGCCTTGCCGAAATTACCGTAGCGATAGAGCACCGGGAGTAGCGTCAGGCCGATGCCGGTCTCGCCTGCCGCGGCCGCGAGCGCCCCGCCCATGGTGGCGCTGTCGGCATAGGCGCGGCCATCCTTGTCGTGATGCAGGTAGTGGAACTCGGCGAGCGCGGTGAAGCCGCCTTCGAGCATCTCGACCATGGCCTGGGCGGCGATCGCCTGGACATCGTCGGGATTCAGCCGGTCAAGGAAACGGTACATCACCTCGCGCCAGGTCCAGAACGAATCCTCGGAAGCGCCGCGCCGCTCGGAGAGACCGGCCATGCCGCGCTGGAAGGTGTGGCTGTGCAGATTGGGCAGTCCGGGCAAGGTCAACCCCGACAGTCGTGTCGCTGCCGCTGGGGCCGCGCCATCACGGGAGACCGAGGCGATGACGCCGTCCTCGACAAGCAGCGTGACGCCACGCGCGAAGCCCTCCGGCAACAACGCTTCCTCGAGATACAGTTCCTGCCTGACCGCCATGCCATCCACCTCTCTAATTGCATATGCAATTAAGCGCTTGCCTTTTGCATATGCAATTGGCTAGCTTACCCGGAACGAAAGCGAAGTCGAGAGGGTGCGACGGGCAATGGCGGCGGAAACGTCTTTGAGCTGCGACCGGCTCTGGCTGAATGCGCGACTGGCGACGATGGCGGAAAATGCCTCCGTCGCCTATGGCGCGATCGAGGACGGGGTCATTGCAGCGCGCGACGGGCGCATCGTCCATGTCGGCCCGCGCGCCACGGCGCCCGCCTTTTCAGCGGCCGAGACCATCGATTGCGAGGGCCGCTGGATCACGCCCGGCCTGATCGATTGCCACACCCATCTGGTTTATGGCGGCGACCGCGCCCATGAGTTCGAATTGCGCCTGAAGGGCGCAAGCTATGAGGAGATCGCCCGCGCCGGCGGCGGCATCGTCTCCTCGGTCAAGGCGACGCGCGGCGCGAGCGAGGACGAGCTCTTCGCCAGCGCCGACAAGCGCCTTTCCGCCCTGATCGCCGAGGGCGTCACCACCGTCGAGATCAAGTCGGGCTACGGGCTCGACACCGACAGCGAGGTCAAGGTGCTGGCCGTCGCGCGCCGGCTCGGCCGCGAGCGCCCCGTCCGGGTCCTCACCACCTTCCTCGGCGCGCATGCGGTGCCGCCGGAGTTCAAGGGCCGGTCCGGCGACTATATCGACCTCGTCACCGGGCCGATGCTCGACGCCGTCGCAGCCGGCGACCTTGCCGACGCCGTCGACGTGTTCTGCGAGGGTATCGCCTTCTCGCCCGAGGAGACCGCGCGCGTCTTCGCCGCGGCTAAGGCGAAGGGTCTGGCGATCAAGATCCATGCCGAGCAGCTCTCCAATCTCGGCGGGGCGGCGCTCGCCGCCGGCATGGGCGCGCTCTCGGCCGACCATCTCGAGCATCTCGACGAGGCCGGCGTCATCGCCATGGCGAAGGCCGGCACCGTCGCGGTGATCCTGCCCGGCGCCTTCTATTTCCTGCGCGAGACCGTGAAGCCGCCGATCGAATTGCTGCGCAAACATGGCGTGCCGATCGCACTCGCCACCGACGCCAATCCCGGCACTTCGCCGCTGACATCGCCGCTTTTGACCATGAATATGGGCTGCACCCTGTTCCGGCTGACGCCGGAGGAGGCGCTGGCCGGCATGACCCGCAATGCCGCGCGCGCCCTCGGCCTCCAGGCCGAGACCGGCACGCTGGAGACCGGCAAGGCCTGCGATCTCGCGATCTGGGAGATCGAGCGTCCGGCCGAGCTCGCCTATCGCATCGGCTTCAACCCGCTTCACGCCCGCATCTGGAACGGACAATGACCACGCTCTCTCTCACCCTCGGCGAGGCCCGCCTCGCCGACTGGCGCCATGTCATCGACGGCGCCACCGTCGCCCTGACCGAGACCGGCGCGATCG
>JAEXUU010000002.1 GCA_023452965.1 Pseudomonadota bacterium
GCATCGGGACGCGCGATCTCGTGGTGGTGGCGGGTCGGCGTTACGACATCGCCACGAAACGCGGCACCCAGGGCATCGACGAGCGCAGGAAAGGTGAGCAAGCCGTCGATCTCGGCGGCGGAGAAGAAGCGCATGAGGAGGTTCAGACTCGGCTGGTCAGCGCGGGCAGCGCGGAATCGGGGACGGCGGCACGCAGGGACTGCGCCTCGCCGCGCAGCTTCTCGGCCTCGCGCCGGTTGATGCGGGCGGCCTTGCGATGCTTGCCCTGGGCGAGCCAGGAGGCGCAGCCGCCGATCAGCACGCCGAGAGCGATAGCAGCCAGGATGAGGGCGAAAAGCGGCAGATCGAAAGCGAGGACGGGCGCGTCACGGCTGATCGGATCGAAGGAAACGCGCACCGGCGCACGGTTCGCGACCGAGAACAGGACGATCAGCAGCGCCACCGGGACAAGCACGAGCGCCTTGAAGAAAGCCTTCATTCGGTAACCTCCGCTTGCGCCGCTCAGGCCTTGCCGTTCAGCCGCAGGCGCAGTTCCTTGCCGGTCTTGAAGACCGGCACGAGCTTCTCGTCGACCTCGACGGAATCGCCGGTGCGCGGGTTGCGGCCGACCCTGGCCTCGCGCTGCTTGGTCGAGAAGGCGCCGAAGCCGCGCAGCTCGACCCGGTCGCCGCGCGCCAGTGCCTTGACGATCTCGTCGAGGATCGAGCCGACGATATTCTCGATGTCGCGCTGATACAAATGGGTGTTGCGCTCGGCAATGCGCTGGACGAGTTCAGATTTTATCATGGCGCCAATATAACCGCTTGTAAGATCGTCACTTTTCGCCGGCAGGCTGCCAGAGCGCCAGAGGCGCGTCAAGCCGCAGGCCGACAGGTTGGTCGGCGGCACGGGCGATCAGCACGGCCAGGCTCTCAAGCCCTGCCGCGCGCGCCAGCGCCTCGCCCGCACTCCAGATTCCGAAGGAGGAACTTTCGCTGCGGCGGCGCCAGTCGCGCACAGGCAGGGACTTGCCGACGCCCTTCTCGCGCTCGAGCCAGGCAATGGCCTCGCTTTCGCCGCCGATCTCGTCGACCAGCTTCAGACCGACTGCCTGGCGGCCGGAATGGACGCGGCCATCGGAGACCGCGGCGAGCTCGGGATCGTTCAGGTGGCGGCGGTCGCGCACCAGCCGCTTGAACCAGTCGTAATTGTCTTCGACCACGCGGCGGAGCGCGGCGATCGCCTCCGGAGAAGCCGGCTCGAAAGCGTTCGGCGCCGCCTTGAGCGGGCTCGACTTCACCTCCTCGACCTTGACGCCGATCGTATCCATCAGCTTGGAGAGGTTGGGAAACTGGAAGAGCACGCCGATCGAGCCGACGAGCGAAGTCTGGCGGGCGACGATGCGGTCGCTGCCGAGCGCGACGATGTAGCCGCCCGAGGCGGCGAGCCCATCGACCACTGCGACGACCGGCTTCTTGGCGGCGAGCTTGCGCACCGCCTCATGCACGGCTTCCGAGCCGGTGGTGGTACCGCCGGGGCTGTCGATCCTGAGCATCACCGCGCTGGCGCGGCTGTCCTCGAGCGACTTGATCAGGTCGAGGGTGCGCCTGTCGCCGGAGATGAAGCCGGAAATGGTGACGCGGGCGATATGAGCCTGGGCAGTGCTGCCGGGCAGGCGTCCGCTCCAGGCGAGCGCGGCGCCGACGAGCATGACGACGACACCCGCCAGCGCCAGCAGGCGCCAGAGCGAGAGCTTGCGCCTCAGGCTGCGGCGGTCGGCGAGCAGATCGGCATCAGTCGACATGTCGGCGGCTCCGGTAGGCAAGGCCAGTGGTGTAGCCGCGCCATGGCAAGCGGGCAAGGCAGCAAATGCCGCACAAGCCGCCGGGGATCGGTTCAGGCGGCGATCTCGGCACGCTCTCGGTCGAGCGCCAGAAGGGCGAGCCCGCTCGCGACCGAACGGAAGGCATCGCCGATATGGATGCGCTGCGCCCCGAAGCGACGGTCGAACAGAGCCCTCACCGCCGGCACGTGCGAGGTGCCGCCGGTCATGAATACGGCCTCGATGCTGCCGGCCTCGATCCCCGCCTTGGCGAGGGCCTCGTCGAGCGCCTGTTCGATCGCCGCGACATCGTCGGCGATCCAGCCCTCGAAGGCGGCGCGGGTGACGGTGCGATCGATCTCGACGCCCATCTGGCTGAAGCTGAGCCTCGTCTCATCCTGGCTCGACAGAGCGATCTTGGTGGCGGAGACGGCGCGGTAGAGCTCGTAGCCGAGATCGTATTCGATCACGGTCATCAGGTCCTCGAGCCGGCCCGGCTCGACCGCGTCGCGGATCAGCGCCTTGAGCTCGGCCATGGTCTCGCGGCTCTTCATCAGCGAGAGCCGGTGCCATTGCGCGAAGGCGGCGTGGTAGTGCGCCGGGATCGGCAGGCGCTTGCCGAAGGACAGGTAGTCCGTGCCCTTGCCGAGCCGCGGCGAGACGGCGTGCTCGATGATGCGGTAGTCGAAAGTGTCCCCGGCGACGCCGACGCCGGAATGGGAGAGCGGGATCGCCTCGAGGCGCCCGGTTCCGCCTGGCTCGAAGCGCAGCACCGAGAAGTCGCTGGTGCCGCCGCCGAAATCGGCGACCAGCATGGTCTGCGCCTGCTTCAGCTCGCGGGCATACCAGTAGGCGGCGCCGAGC